>NZ_JANIAG010000289.1:0-3870 GCF_028682155.1 Pseudomonas sp. 39004 | reverse complement strand
TTTTTCACATCTTCTTGCTAGGATCCCCGCACTCTCAAGGAGCCCTTTTTCATGCCGCACATCCAGCGCAAACGCAGTACCCGCATCACCCTGACCGCCACCGCCAGCCTGCTCGCTGCCACGCTGGGCTTCTTCGCCTGGCAGAGTTTTTACCCCGTCCAGGCTGCCAGCGGTTGGGATGTCGAGGTGTTGCACCGCGACGTGACCAAGGCCGCGTCGTTGTTGCCGCAGGCCGACGGCAGCCTGCTGGTCAGCCGCGAGCTGGACGACGGCCGTGGCAGCATCCTCAAGATTACTGCCCAGGGTGACCGCGTGGTGGTGATCGACAACCTGTCCAAGCCCGACGGCATGGTCGCGGCCGAGGGCGGCTGGGTCTTCAGCCAGGAGGGTGGCCTTGCGCCGGTCAGCCTGTCTCGCGACGGCCAGGTCACCCACCTGTTCGACGGCGAGAGCGTGCAAGGGTTGTGGAACGATGGCGATCACCTCTATGCCATCGAAGACCGTAAGGGCAATGGGCGGTTGATGCGCTATGACTGGCGCAGCGGCCAGCTGGATGTGCTGCGCTCAGGGCTCACCGAAACCGAAGGCCTGACCCGCTGCAACGATGGCCGCCTGCTGTATACCGAGAAAGCCAACGGCAAGGTTCGCGCATTGTCCGAGGACGGCCAGGACCCGGTGGTGGTCGATGGCCTGCGCAACCCGACCTTCCTGTTCTGCGACCAGCGCGGCTTGTGGATCAGCGAAGACAACACGCACCGCGCCCGCCTGCTGCGCATCGACCCCGAGGGCACGCGCCAGACGGTGCTGTCGTTCCTCAAGGCGCCGCAGGCAATCGTTGCCGATGGCAAAGGCGGATACCTGTTGGCCGAGGGCGGGCGTAACCGCGTACTGCACCTGTCCCCACCGGTTGAACGCAGCACGGCGCAACGCGACTGAGGCTCAGTTTGGCAGGCGTGGTTTACGCCCGGGCAGCAGGCCCAGCACCAGCAGGCAGCCGACCAGCACCACCGCGCCGCCCGCCAGTTGCAGCAGGCTCAAGGCTTCGTCGAGGAACACCGCGCCCACCAGTACCGCGACCAACGTCACCACGAACTCGACACTGAGGGCACGGGTGGCGCCGATGCGCGCCACCAGGCCGAAATACAGCACGTACGTGGTGGCGCTCATGACCGCGCCGCTGATCATCAAGTACAGCCAGTCGCTGGCTTGCGGCACGCTGGGCACCGGCACCACCCACAGCAGGGGCAGGGTCAGCAGGCCGCCGGCCAGGAAGGCGCCGCCGGTGACGGTCCACGGGTCCTGGCCACGCAGGTGCAGGCTGGCGTAGTTGCTGCCGAACGCGGCGCTCAAGGCACCGAACAGCGAAGCGATACAGCCGTGGATGAACACGTCGCTGACCGGCTGGGCCGGAAACCCTACCAGCATGGCGATACCGACGAAGCCCAGAAGCAGGCCCGCCAGGCCCTGCAAGGTGATTTTCTCCAGCCCCCAGACACGGCCGATGATCATCGAGAACAGTGGGATGGTGGCCACGAAGATCGCCGCCATGGCCGTACCGATCCGCGGGGTGGCATAGGACATGCCGATCAACTGCCCGGCCACGGTGGTAGCGCCGATCACCAGCAGCGGTTTCAACAGCGGGCGCAGGCGCAGGGTGCGGCCGAGCAAGGCGGCCAGAATCGCCAGGGTACTGCCGGCAATCAGCGACCGCAGGCTGACCGCGCCGACCCAGCCGAAGGCGTGCACCACCTTGAGCAGGACCAGAAAGGAAAACCCCCAGGCAATGGCCAGAAACAGGTAGGCGGCAAAGTCACGCGGTTGCATGGGGCAGGGTCCGTCCAGGGCAGAGGGACGCAGGCTAGCGGGTTGCGGGGCGTGACTTCAAGCGCCGTCGGCGGTTTGCCTGTAACGCCGTTTCGTGGCTACCCGACCAACAGCGTGCTTCCCTGCATGGCCGCGCTCACGGATAATCACCGTATTCCAATAAACAGCCTGTGAGTGGGTATGAGTGATTCCGTAGTCAGCCTCGGCCAGCCTGAGATCGAAGGGGTGCGCAAGTCGCGCAAGAACAACCCCGAGAAAACGCGCGAGGATATCCTTCAGGCCGCCATCAACGAGTTCGTCCAGCAGGGCCTGGCCGGCGCGCGCGTCGATGCCATCGCCGAGCGCACCGCCACCTCCAAACGCATGATCTACTACTACTTCGGCAGCAAGGAGCAGTTGTACGTCGAGTGCCTGGTCAAGCTCTACGGTGATATCCGCAAGACCGAGCAAAGCCTGGACCTGGAGTCGCTGCCGGCCGAGCAGGCGATCCGCCGCCTGGTGGAGTTCACATTCGATCACCACGACCGCAATGTCGATTTCGTGCGCATCATCTGCACCGAGAACATTCACTACGGCGAGTACGTCAAACAGTCGCCGGTCATTCGCGAGATGAGCAGCCTGGTGCTCGAAGCCCTTGGCAGTACCCTGCGTCGGGGCGAGCAGGAAGGCGTGTTCCGTGCCGGTATCGAGGTCATCGACCTGCACATGCTGATGAGCTCGTTCTGTTTCTACCGGGTGTCGAACCGCCACACCTTCGGCGAGATCTTCCAGATAGACCTCGCCGACGAAGCCATCAAGCAGCGCCACAAGACCATGATCGGTGACGCGGTCATTCGCTACATCCGCGCCTGAGCGGTGTCATTCGCCTAGCCGTTGCTCGCGTGACGGCGGGTAGCCGAAGTATGCGGCGTAGCACTTGCTGAAGTGCGACACCGAAACGAACCCGCAGGCCACTGCCACGTCCATCACCGACAGGTCGGAGTACTGCAGCAGGCGGCGGCTCTTGGTGATGCGCAATTCCATGTAGTAGCGCCGCGGCGAGGTGCCCAGCTGGGCCTGGAACAAGCGGTCGATCTGGCGCCGCGAGCGCCCGCTGTAGGCGGCCAGCTGATCGAGGCTGAGGGTTTCTTCGAGGTTGTTCTCCATCAGCTCGACGATGGTGCGCATGTGCAGGCTCATGGACTTTTTCGCTCCCGGGCCGACCTGGCGATAGCGCGCGCCCGAGAACGACAGGATTTCTTCGACGCCTTCGGCCAGGCCGTCGCCGTAGAGCCTGCGGACCAGGCCGAGCATCAGCTCCATGGCGCCATTGGGGCTGGCGGCGCTGAGGCGGTCACGGTCGAGGGTGAAACTGGCCGGGGTGATGCGGGTTTGCGGGCTGCGCTCCGAGAGGCTGGCGCGTTGCTCGGGGTGGATGCTGCAGCCATAGTCATCCAGCACGCCCGCGCGGCCGAGAAACCAGGCGCCGTTCCACAGGCCGCCCAGGGCCATGCCATGGGCCGCGCAGTCGTGCAGCAGTCGATCGAGTTCAGGGTACTTGAGCGGCGTGCGCAGGCCACCGCAGATGATCAGCAGGTCCAGCTCGCGCAACGCTTCCGCCGACAGATCGCTGGCCACCAGCTCCAGCCCCAGGTCGCTCAGCACCCTGTCACCGTCCAGCGACAGCGGGGTGAACTGGAAGCTGTCGGTGCGCAGCAGGTTGGCGGTGACCAGCACATCCATGGCCACGGTGAAGCTGGCCATGGAGAAGTGTTCCAGCAATACGAAGTCGACCCGATAGGGCGCTTGGGCATTTGCGGTGGTGGACTTGAGCCGCAGCATGTTGCTGGTGCTGGTCTTTTTGCTGAACTGACGTGGGGTGGGCACTCTGGACTCCGCTTCCTGGCTGGCCTGGGGAGTGTGCTCGGTGGCAGGGGGAAAGACAATCTCCGGGGTGGGGGTGTCGTATTTGAGGTCGTGTTCAGGCAATTGGGCGGGGGCATGGCTTGAATTTTTCAGCGCCTGTGAGATCGAGCGCCGCCCGCGCGGCGCAAGGCCGCTCCTACA
>NZ_JANIAG010000288.1:0-3877 GCF_028682155.1 Pseudomonas sp. 39004 | reverse complement strand
CTCTTCCGATCTTAAGTAAAGCATTGAGTACGGATCCTGTCCGAACCATCCAGCCGCGCCGTCGGCCGCAGCCGCTAGACGCTGTGACCGGCGTCCAGCGCCTGGACATCTGTTAGGCTGATCAAACCCCTCTCGGCCAGCCTCGACTATTCGCCCCATGGATGAACTGCGCAAGATCGACCTCAACCTGCTCCTGGCCTTGCATGCGCTGCTGACCGAGAAGCACGTGACCCGCGCCGCCCTTCGTCTGCATCGCAGCCAGCCGGCAGTGAGCCATGCACTGGCACAACTACGCAGGCATTTCGACGACCCGTTGCTGGTCCGCCAGAACGGCTACATGGCGCTGACCGCACGTGCGCAGTCGCTGGCCAAGCCGCTGCAAGACGCCTTGGGCAACCTCAATGCGCTGCTGGCCGCCCCCCTGTTCGACCCGGCCCAGGCCCAGCGCCGCTTCCGCTTGTCACTGTCCGACTATTCGTCGCGCATCATCCTGCCAGCGCTGGTTCGCCACGTGCGCCAGGTCGCCCCAGGCGTGGACCTGGCGATCAGCCAGGCCAGCCGAGAAACCATGTTGGCTCAGCTGCTCGATGGCGAACTCGACCTGGCCCTGGGCATCTTCCCCGACCTGCCGCAGGACATCACCGCACAGCCACTGTTCGAGGAAAGCTTCACCAGCGTCGCCGACCGCCAGGTGTTGCCCGCCAGCGGAGGCCTGGAGTTGACCGACTGGCTTGCGCGGCCCCATGTGTTGATAGCCATGCGCCCGGATGCCCACGATGAAATCGAACGCGCGCTGGCCGCCAGAGGCCTGCAACGGCGCATTGCCCTCGCTCTGCCGCACTGGAGCGCGGCGGTGGAGGTACTTGCCGGCACCGACCTGATTCTCACAGTGGCCAGCCGTGCGGTCGGTTCATTGCGCCAGCCCGCAGCGTTGCGCCGGTTTGAACCGCCACTGGCCATTCCATCGTTTGCCTATCAACAGGCCTGGCATCAGCGCAAAGACAGCGACCCTGGGCACCGCTGGCTGCGCGAAGCCGTATTGGCTTGCAGTCAGCCGCTTGATCAGCCTCCTGACTGATTGAGCACTGTCGGCTTGGCCGCAGCGCTTGTCGCCCAGTTGCCCTGCACCATGAATACCCCGCACAAAATCAGCACCACCCCGGCCAGCCTGACCAGGCTGATCGGCTTGCCACCCAACCCCATTACCCCGAAATGGTCAGCGATTACCGCCATCAGGATCTGCCCTGCCACCACCAGCGCAAGAAAACCCGCTGCGCCCAGTTTCGGCGTAAGTGCGGCTGCGCCGGCCACGTAAATGGCGCCCAGCACACCGCCGATCCATAACCACCAGGGCCCTTGCAGGGCCTTGCTTACGTCTGGTGCGGGTACCCGGAGGATCAGCAGCGCTGCGATCACCACCAGCGAACTCACCGCAAGCGAGGTGAATGCCCCCCACAACCAATGCCCCAAGGCACGGCCAACCGCGGCGTTGCCAGCCGCCTGAAACGGCAGCAGCGCACCCGCGAGCAAAGCCATGGCAATCGGGACAAGGATGAAAAACAGGGTTTTGCTGTACATGACCGCCCTCAGTTTCGAGTAGTGAGGGTGTCATGATCAGGACATTTACCAGGAGGACGGAAATCGAAAACATGCACGCGTATTATTCGTGCGATGGATGGCGGGAGACCGGACCGTGATACAGGGCAGCCCCAGAACCAACACGTTGAGCTAGGATGCTGGCCTTGCGCGCCTACTCGCTGTCGGCCGCAGGCGTATTTCCCCTTTTGTGATGGAACACATTCGATGAGCGATGAACGCAAGACGCAACTGGACCACGGCCTGATACCGACCCGCAACCTTGCACAATGCCTGGCAGTCGACCAACTTGCCCTGGCAACGGCCGTCGCACAGCAACTGCCGCCTGCCGTAGGTGAATGCCTGGTTCATGCAGCCAAGGAAAAACAGCCCTTGGGGCTGTCGAAAAAAATCGCGGGCATCGGCCTGGCCCTCGGCCAATGGTTGCAACAAGCCCCCATTGCGATTAGCCAGCAGGTGTTCGAACACTGCTGTGCCCACCCTTCGGATACGGTGCGCAGCTGGGCGGCTTTCGCGCAGGCGCACCTCACCGCCAGCCTTGACCTGCAGGCGGCCCTGGCGGCCCAACTGCGCTTCGCCAAAGACCCGCACTTCGGTGTGCGCGAATGGGCCTGGATCGCCTTGCGCCCGCGCCTCAGCGAGGACCTCCCTGCGGCCCTCGCATTGCTCGTTAGGCAGGCCAGTAGCGAAGACCCGCTGGAGCGTCGGTTCTGCATCGAAGTGCTGCGCCCACGTGGCGTCTGGTGCGAACACATAACGGCCTTCAAGCAGGCGCCGGAGGCGGCCGAAGCGCTGCTGGTGCCGCACCTGGCGGAAAGCGAGAAATACCCCCAGGACTCGGTAGCCAACTGGCTCAATGACGCCAGCAAAACCCGCCCAGACTGGGTGCTCGACCTGTTCGAGCGCCACCCACCGGCCTGCAAGGCCTCACGACGCATCCAGCAACGGGCCACACGCAGCCTGACCCGCTGAATCCCCCCCTAAGCGGCCGCCGTCAACGCGACGTCTCGACCCTCAGCACTTCGGTGTAGATGGCATCGACCGTCTGGCCCACCTTGAGGTTTTTCATCCGCGCTTGCAGGTCTGGGTTTTCGACCTTGACCACCTGCAGCTTGCCCTCTGGCGGCAGCAGGCTCACTTCATGCTGCTTGAGGTCGATCTTCTTGATCTGCGAGGTGACCCTGACCTGGCGGAACGCCTCGCCGCCCGGGTTCGGGTTGTTTGCGGTGGCGCGAATGGTGCCGGACTCATCACTGACCTTCGGCGCACCGCCCACATCGGTGTTGAGCACATAGGCCACCGCGCGGGTCACGTAGATGTCGACCGTGTCACCGACTTTGAGGTTGGGCAGCGCCTTGGCCTTTTCCGTCAACTGGAAGGTCACAGGCTTGTCGTTGGCACCCTGCACCGTGACCAGGCGCTTCTCCAGGTCGATAGCCTGCACCTGGGTGGTGACATGGCTTTCAAGCGCTTCACTGCCAATCGGCACATCGGCGGCCTGGGCCGTGAAGCTGCCAGCGAAGACCAGCGAGGCGATTGCCACAGCGCGAGCGAGTGAACTGATAGGTTTCATAGGCATGCTTCCCTGTAATCGTTTCCGGGTTGGTGCGTGAAATACTCACGCGCCCACAAGCATAGACACTGTCGGGCACCCGTGCGGCGATGCAAGGGCGCCCGCTGCGCTTAGCGGTTGCGAGTCACCCGCCAGACGGTGTTGGCCAGGTCGTCGGCGATGATCAAGGCGCCACGCGGGTCGACCGTCACCCCCACCGGCCGCCCGCGGGTCTTGCCATCCTCACCACGAAAGCCTGTGGCGAAGTCGACCGGTTCGCCTGCCGGCTTGCCCTTGCTGAACGGCACGAACACCACCTTGTAGCCCACCGGGTTCGGCCGGTTCCAACTGCCGTGCTGCCCCACGAACACACCGTCGGCGAAGCGCTCGCCCATGGCCGCAATAGAGAAGTCGACACCTAAGGCGGCCACATGCGAACCCAGGCTGTAATCCGGCTTGATCGCCGCCGCTACCTTGTCCGGGTTCTGCGGCCTGACCCGATCATCGACGTTCTGCCCCCAGTAGCTGTAGGGCCAGCCGTAGAAGCCGCCTTCGCGCACTGACGTGAGGTAGTCCGGCACCAGGTCGGGGCCAAGTTCGTCACGCTCGTTGACCACCGCCCACACCTGCCCTGTCTGCGGCTGAACAGCCAAGGCCGTCGGGTTGCGCAGGCCGGTCGCGTAGGGCCGGTGCGCGCCGGTCTGGGCATCGACCTGCCAGACCATGGCC
>NZ_JANIAG010000287.1:0-3920 GCF_028682155.1 Pseudomonas sp. 39004 | reverse complement strand
TCCGCGAAGAGGCCAGCACTGCCTCCATCAAATCCCCAGAAACTGCTCCAGCTCGCGCCGCTTGACCAAGGCATCGCGCCGCCCCAGCTCGATCAGCTCACTGCAGTAACTGGCCTCGAACAGCAGGTAGCTCAACACCCCAGCCCCGCTGGTACGCGTCGCCCCCGGCCCACGCAGGAACAGCCGCAATGGCGCTGGCAGTTCACGCCGGTGGCGTGCCGCGATTTCGTCCAGCGGCTGGCTGGGCGCCACCACCAGAACCTCTACCGGCGCCAGCCCCAGGCGCCGTGCATCGAGGTGGGCAGGCAGCAGGTGGCTCAGGTGATTGAGGCGCTGGAGCAGTTCGATGTCGTCTTCCAGGCTGTCGATGAAGGTGCTGTTGAGCATGTGCCCGCCAATCTGCGCCAGGCTCGGTTGCTGACCACTGAACACGCGCTGGGTAGGCAGCGGCGGCGACGGCCGCTGCGGGTTGCCGCTAACCCCGACCACCAGCACCCGGCTGGCCCCCAGGTGCAAGGCCGGGCTGATTGGCGCCGACTGGCGAACCGCGCCATCACCGTAATACTCATCCCCCAGCCTGACCGGCGCGAACAGCAGCGGGATCGCCGCACTGGCCAGCAGGTGGTCGATGCTCAACGGTGTCGGTACGCCGATACGCCGGTGGCGCAACCAGGCATCAATGGTGCCCCGCCCTTGGTAGAAGGTCACCGCCTGGCCGGACTCGTAGCCGAATGCAGTCACTGCGACAGCGCGTAGCTGTTCGCTGGCCAGGGCGTGGCCGATGCCGTCCAGGTTCAGTTGCGCCTGCAACAGGGCGCGCAGCGGGCTGCTGTCGAGCAGTGCCACCGGCGCCTGGCCGCCCAGGCCCAGCAGGCTGTGGCCGACGAAACGGCTGGCCTGGCGGACCACCCCCGGCCAGTCACTGCGCAGCACCCGGTGGCTGCGCAAGTTCTGCCAGAACGCGGTGAGGTTCTGCACGGTGTCGGTAAAGCGGGTGGCGCCGCTGGCCAGGGTGACCGCATTGATGGCGCCGGCCGAAGTGCCGACGATGACCGGGAAGGGATTGGGCGCGCCGGGTGGCAGCAGTTCGGCGATGCCGGCCAGTACGCCGACCTGATAGGCGGCGCGGGCGCCGCCGCCTGAGAGGATCAGGCCGGTGGTTGGGGACATCGATGCCTCACTGACCGCTCAAAGATCACCGCTTTTTCTTGTCGTACAGCCGGGGCGCCCCTTCGGGCCGCGACTTGAAGCGCCGGTGCGCCCACAAGTATTGCTCGGGGCACTCGCGTAATACGCCTTCGATCCACTGGTTGATGCGCAGGCAGTCCGCCTCTTCGCTTTCCCCTGGGAAATCTGCCAGGGGCGGGTGAATCACCAAACGATAGCCGCTGCCGTCTTCGAGGCGCTTCTGGGTAAACGGGATGACCTGCGCCTTGCCCAAACGGGCGAACTTGGTAGTGGCGGTGACGGTCGCTGCCGGGATGCCGAACAGCGGCACGAACAGGCTCTGCTTGGCACCGTAGTCCTGGTCTGGCGCGTACCAGATCGCCCGGCCGGAACGCAGCAGCTTGAGCATGCCGCGCACGTCCTCACGCTCCACCGCCAGCGAGTCGAGGTTATGCCGCTCACGGCCGCTGCGCTGGATGAAGTCGAACAGCGGGTTACCGTGCTCACGGTACATGCCATCGATGGTGTGTTGCTGGCCCAACAGCGCGGCGCCGATTTCCAGGGTGGTGAAGTGCACGGCCATCAGAATCGCGCCCTGCCCTGCCTGCTGGGCTGCCTGCAGGTGCTCGAGGCCTTCGATATGGGCCAAGCGCGCAAGCCTGGCCTTGGGCCACCACCAACTCATGGCCATTTCGAAGAAGGCGATACCGGTGGAGGCGAAATTGGCCTTCAACAAACGCCGCCGTTCGTCGACAGACAGCTCCGGGAAGCACAGCTCCAGGTTGCGCGCGGCAATGCGTCGACGCTCACCGGCCAGCCGGTACATCAGCGCGCCCAGGGCGCTTCCGAGCCACAGCAAGGCCCGGTACGGCAACTGGACCACCAGCCACAGCAGGCCCAGGCCCAGCCACAGGCCCCAGAATCGTGGGTGGAGGAAATAGGGACGAAAACGCGGGCGTTCCATTGAAGCTTCCGGAAAGACAAAGGCCGCGCATTCTACAACGGATCAGCGCATGTTGCGGGCAACGGGTGTTCTCGTTATAAGTCAGGGCACTTTTTTCGCAACAAGCCGTCTATGCAGACCATGAGCCTAAACCAGACCCCCGACACCGCCTCCGTGTTCCAGCTCAAGGGCAGCATGCTCGCCATCACTGTGCTGGAACTGGCGCGCAATGACCTTGAAGCCCTTGACCGCCAACTGGCGGCCAAAGTCGCCCAGGCGCCCAACTTCTTCAGCAACACGCCGCTGGTGCTGGCGCTGGACAAGCTGCCGGCCAGCGAAGGCGCGATCGACCTGCCCGGCCTGATGCGTATCTGCCGCCATCATGGCCTGCGTACCCTGGCGATCCGCGCCAACCGCATCGAAGACATCGCCGCGGCGATCGCCATCGACCTGCCGGTACTACCGCCGTCCGGTGCACGCGAGCGGCCGCTGGAGCCAGAGCCTGAGGTGAAGCAGCCCGAGCCAGCCCCGGCGCCTGCGGCCGAGCCACAGGTGCGCCCGACGCGCATCATCACTGCGCCGGTGCGTGGCGGCCAGCAGATCTACGCTCAGGGTGGCGACCTGGTGGTGACCGGTTCGGTCAGCCCGGGTGCGGAACTTCTGGCCGATGGCAACATCCATGTGTACGGCGCCATGCGCGGGCGTGCCCTGGCGGGCATCAAGGGCAACACCAAAGCGCGCATCTTCTGCCAGCAGATGACTGCGGAAATGGTCTCGATCGCTGGCCAGTACAAGGTCTGCGAAGACCTGCGCCGCGACCCGCTGTGGGGCTCCGGCGTGCAAGTCAGCCTGTCCGGTGACGTGTTGAACATCACCCGTCTTTAACGGATACTTGCCGTCATTTTTAGAGCAACTTTTTTACCTGTTGCCGTTTTTTTGCATATTGCTGGGACACCTGTCCCAACTTATTTAGGGGTGAAACACCTTGGCCAAGATTCTCGTCGTTACTTCCGGCAAGGGGGGTGTGGGCAAGACCACCACCAGCGCCGCCATCGGCACCGGCCTCGCTCTGCGCGGCCACAAGACGGTCATCGTCGACTTCGACGTCGGCCTGCGTAACCTCGACCTGATCATGGGCTGCGAGCGCCGCGTGGTGTATGACTTCGTCAACGTAGTCAACGGCGAAGCCAACCTGCAGCAGGCCCTGATCAAGGACAAGCGCCTCGAGAATCTGTACGTGCTGGCCGCCAGCCAGACCCGTGACAAGGACGCGCTGACCCAGGAAGGCGTCGAGAAAGTGCTGATGGAGCTCAAGAAAGACTTCGAGTACGTCATCTGCGACTCCCCGGCCGGTATCGAAAAAGGTGCGCACCTGGCGATGTATTTCGCCGACGAAGCCATTGTCGTAACCAACCCTGAGGTTTCCTCGGTACGTGACTCGGACCGCATGCTGGGCATTCTGTCGAGCAAGTCGCGCCGCTCCGAGAACGGCGAAGAGCCGATCAAGGAACACCTGCTGATCACCCGCTACCACCCCGAGCGCGTCGAAAAAGGCGAAATGCTGAGCATCGACGACGTTACCGACATCCTGGCGATCAAACTCAAGGGCGTGATCCCCGAGTCCCAGGCAGTGCTCAAGGCTTCCAACCAGGGCATCCCGGTCATCCTCGACGACCAGAGCGATGCCGGCCAGGCCTATAGCGACACCGTCGACCGCTTGCTGGGCAAAGAAAAGCCCCTGCGGTTCATCGAAGTGCCGAAGCAAGGATTCTTCGCGCGCCTGTTTGGAGGCAAGTAAACCATGAACCTT
>NZ_JANIAG010000286.1:0-3926 GCF_028682155.1 Pseudomonas sp. 39004 | reverse complement strand
CTACATTTGTTTCGGGCCAGTGAGGCCTGTGGCATTTGCGCGCGACCGCCTTGTTTGTCCGACGCGATATCGGGACAGGCACCAAGGGGCCGCGCGCCAATACCTCAGGAATAATTGGCCCGAAACAGATGTGGGAGCGGCGGTGCGGCGATCCGACTTGCCCCGCGAAGCGCCGCGCGGGCGGCGCTCGATATCCGCCCCACCTCCAACCCCACGACAAGCACCTAGTCGCCTTCACGCCTGGCTTGGCATTTTCAGCGCCCATCAGATCGAGCGCCGCCCGCACGGCGCATCGCGAGCGAAGCTCGCTTACGTCTGTTTCAGGCCAGTGAGGCCTGTGGCATTTGCGCGCCACCGCCGTGTACCCACAAAAAAGCCCGGGCCCTCCCCGCACGGAAAGGCCCAGGCACAAACGATAAATCCTGTAGAAACGCGCTTGCTGTCATCTCACAAGCGCACGCAACCCCCTGACCTCAGCCGTCTTGCAAAGCACGCGGCCGATGGCTGCGGATTTCCGCCTCAGGCGCCTTGGCAGGCTGCAACTGGAAGTCGAACGCCAGTTCGGCGAAGCGGTCACCTTGCACACCCCGGTCACGCGCCGTCGCTGCATCCTCGACAAAGCGCAGGTCACCGATCAGCCCGTCGCGGGTGGCATAGGCAAAGTCATCCCACAAGTACTGGTCACCCGCAAAGTTGATCTGCGTGGTCAGGTGGCGATGCCCCGGTGCCGAGATGAAGAAATGCACGTGCGCCGGGCGCTGGCCATGGCGGCCGAGCAGGTTCAGGCATTCCTGGGTCGGCCCTTGTGGGTCGCAGCCATAGCCGGACGGCACGATCGAGCGGGCGCGGTAGCGGCCTTCAGCATCGGTGATGATGCGCCGGCGCAGGTTGTACTCGGACTGGCTCGAATCGAAGTACGAGTAGGTGCCCTGGGTATTGGCGTGCCACAAGTCGACGGTAGCGCCCGCCAACGGCTTGCCCTCGGTATCGAATACCTGGCCCTGGAGGAACATCACCACGCCCGGGTCGGTGCCGTCATCCATGCGCGCTTCGCCTTGGCTGACAGGCGCACCAGCAACATACAGCGGGCCTTCGATGGTACGCGGGGTGCCGCCGGTGAGGCCGGCTTCGGCATCCTTGGCATCCTGCAGCAGGTCGATGAAGTGCTCGATACCCAAGCCCGCCGCCAACAGCCCTGCCTCATTGCGACCGCCCAGGCGGTTGAGGTAGTCCACGGCATGCCAGAACTCATCCTCGCTCACTTCCAGGTCTTCGATCAGGCGGGCAGTGTCCTGCAACACGCGCAGGATGATCTGCTTGAAGCGCGGGTTACCCTCGGCGTGCCCAAGGCCTGCGGCCCTCTCGAAAAACGACTGGATCTCGGCAGTGTGGGAAATCTTCACGGTCATTTTGCTTACCTCGTATTGTTCTTGTCAGGTAGTCAGGGTCGACTCAACGGTCGTCGCTGTGGATCGACGAAGGGTGCCGGCACAGGCCGTCCACTTCAATCTCCATGTAGGGGAACAGCGGCAGTTGCATCAGGGTATCGTGCAGGGCCTCGACGCTGGGGACGTCGAACACGCTGTAGTTGGCGTAGTGCCCGGCGATGCGCCACAGGTGGCGCCAGGTGCCATCGCGTTGCAGGCGCTGGGCCAGTTCCTTTTCGTCGGCCTTGAGCTGGGCGGCCTTGGCCGGATCCATGTCGACCGGCAGTTTCACGGTCATCTTCACGTGGAACAGCATGCGGGTTCTCCTTAGGCGTTCAGTTTCAAGATCAGCGGCGGGCGAAGCGCGCCAGGCGCTGCTCGTCCAGGGTCAGGCCAAGGCCCGGTGTGTGTGGAATGTGCAGCTGGAAGTCGTGGTACTGCGGTGGCTCGTTGACAATTTCTTCGGTCAGCAGCAGCGGCCCGAACAGCTCGGTGCCCCAGGTCAATTGGCGCAAGGTGAGGAACGCGTGGGCCGAAGCCAGGGTGCCGATCGAGCCTTCGAGCATAGTCCCGCCGTACAGGGCGATACCGGCTGCTTCAGCGATCTGCGCAGTGCGCAGCACCGCACGGGGGCCGCCGTTCTTGGCAATTTTCAGGGCGAAGATGCTGGCCGCGCCGTCGGCGGCCAGGCTGAAGGCGTCCTCGACGCTTTCGATCGATTCGTCAGCCATGATTGGCGCCGGGCTGCGCTGGTTCAGGCGTACCTGGCCGCCACGGTTGATCCGCGAGATCGGCTGTTCGATCAGGTCGATGCCGTTGTCGCCCAGCACCTGGCAGGCGCGCAGGGCCTGGGACTCGTCCCAGTACTGATTGACGTCGACCCGCACGCTGGCGCTGTCGCCCAGCTCGCGCTTGATCGCCACCACGTGCTTGAGGTCCTGGTCCACCGGGTTGGCGCCGATCTTCAGCTTGAACACGCGGTGGCGGCGGATTTCCAGCATGTGCTGGGCTTCGGCGATATCGCGGGCGGTGTCGCCGCTGGCCAAGGTCCAGGCCACTTCCAGGCTGTCACGCACGCGGCCGCCCAGCAGTTCGCTGACCGGCAGGCCCAGTCGCTTGCCCTGGGCATCGAGCAAGGCACTTTCAATACCCGACTTGGCAAAGGTGTTGCCCTTGGCCAGCTTGTCCAGCTTGAGCATGGCGGCATTGATGTTGTCTGCCGGCAGGCCGATCAGGGCCGGCGCCAGGTGCGCGTCGATGTTGGCCTTGATACCCTCGGGGCTCTCGTAGCCATAGGCCAGGCCACCGATGGTGGTGGCCTCGCCGATACCTTCGACGCCGTCGCTGCAGCGCAGGCGCAAGACCACCAGGGTCTGCTGCTGCATGGTGTGCATTGCCAGCTTGTGTGGGCGGATGGTCGGCAGGTCGACGATAATGGCGTCTACACGTTCGATCAGGGCATTGGTCATGGTCGGCAGGTCCCGTCTGGTCGGGTCGCACGCTGCGGGCCCGACACTGCATTTACTTGATTAATCAAGCATTGCGCGACAACCTGCCGGCCGTCCAATATCAAATGAATCTCCCACCATACCCTGGAGGTCTGATGGAGCTGCGCCACCTTCGCTATTTCAAGGTGCTGGCCGAAACACTGAACTTCACCCGCGCCGCCGAGCTGCTGCATATCGCCCAGCCGCCGCTGAGCCGACAGATCAGCCAGCTAGAAGACCAGCTCGGCACCTTGCTGGTGCTGCGTGAACGCCCGCTGCGCCTGACCGAGGCCGGGCGGTTTTTCTACGAGCAGACCTGCACCCTGCTCCAGCAGCTGGAGAACATCAGCGACAACACCCGCCGCATCGGCCAGGGGCAACGCCAGTGGCTGGGCATCGGCTTTGCCCCCTCGACCTTGTACACCGTGCTGCCAGAGCTGATCCGCGAGTTGCGCCAGGACAGCGAGCTGGAGCTGGGCTTGAGCGAGATGACCACGCTGCAGCAGGTCGAGGCGCTCAAGAGTGGCCGCATCGATATCGGCTTCGGCCGTATTCGTATCGATGACCCGGCCATCCTCCAGCAGGTGCTGTGCGAAGACCCACTGGTCGCGGTGTTGCCCAAGGGCCACCCGCTGACGGGCAACCCACTGACCCTCGCCCAACTGGCCAAGGAGCCCTTCATCCTCTACCCGGCCAACCCGCGGCCCAGCTACGCCGACCATGTGCTGGCACTGTTCGCCCATCACGGCATGACCCTGAACATCAGCCAATGGGCCAACGAACTGCAGACCGCCATCGGCCTGGTCGCGGTCGGGCTCGGCGTTACCCTGGTGCCGGCTTCTGTGCAACAGCAGCACCGCACCGACATCGCGTATGTCGGCTTGCTCGACAGCAGTGCCGTCAGCCCGATCATTCTCAGCCGTCGCAAGGGCGATGTGAGCCCGATCGTGCAGCGCTGCCTGGCGTTGATTGCCCAACAGCTCATGCCATTCGTCCACCACCACCAGGCGCA
>NZ_JANIAG010000285.1:0-3958 GCF_028682155.1 Pseudomonas sp. 39004 | reverse complement strand
CGGCTTCGCCGGTGTTCGCGGGGCGAGCCCGCTCCCACAGCAATAGCGCGTCCGCTGGGGTACCTACAGTCCGTACCAGGGATGTTTCAACCTGTGCGCACCTCGCGCCGTGGTGCGCGGCTGCGCTGTTGATCCTGCCAATCCTCTACCAACCCGACCGGCACATCGGCCGGTGCCAGCGGCTCGCGCCCGCGCACCAGGTCGGCAGCGCGCTCGGCGAGCATGATGGTCGGCGCATTGAGGTTGCCGTTGGGCTCGCTGGGGAACACCGACGAGTCGATCACCCGCAGCCCCTGCAAGCCATGCACACGCAACGCCGAGTCGACCACCGCCATGTCGTCCTCGCCCATGCGGCACGAGCCGCAGGGGTGCATGGTGCTTTCCATGTTGGCACGCACGAAGGCATCGATCTGCTCATCGGTCTGCACCTGCGGCCCCGGCGCCAGCTCCTCGCCGCGGAAGCGGTCCATCGCCGGCTGGGCAATGATCTCGCGGGTCAGGCGCACGCAGCGGCGGAAGCCCTCGCGGTCCTCTTCACGTTGCAGGTAGTTGAAGCGGATTTCCGGGTGCTGGTAAGGGTCGGCCGACAGCGCCCGCACATGCCCGCGGCTCTTGGGTTTGTTCGGCCCGGTCAGCACCATGAAACCATGGCCCTTGAACGGTTTGTCGCCGTCGTAGCGCATCGCCGCCGGCAGGAAGTGGAACTGAATGTCCGGCCAGCGCAGCCCCTTGGCCGAGCGGATGAAACCACCTGCCTCAAAATGGTTGCTGGCGCCCAGGCCATCCTTGAACAGCAACCAGCGCAGGCCGATCATCGCCTTGCCTAGCAGGCTCATCTTGCCGTTGAGCGTCACCGGCTCCTTGCAGGCGTACTGGATGTAGATTTCGGAGTGGTCCTGCAGGTTTTCACCCACACCCGGCAGGGCATGAAGCACCTTGATCCCGGCCTTTTTCAGCACCGCCTCGGGGCCGATACCCGAGCGCTGCAGCAGGTGTGGCGAGCCGATCGGGCCGGATGCCACCAGCACTTCGCGGCTGCAATGAACCGTGTGGGTCTGGCCGCCTTCGTCGTACTCGACCCCCACCGCCCGCTTGCCATCGAGCAGGATGCGCCGGGTCATGGCGTGGGTCACGACGGTCAGGTTCGGCCGGCTCATGGCCGGGCGCAGGTAGGCATTGGCGGTGGACCAGCGCACCCCGTCCTTCACGGTCATGTGCATGGCGCCGAAGCCTTCCTGCATGTAGCCATTGCAGTCGTCGGTCTTGATGTAGCCGGCCTCGGCACCGGCTTCTATCCAGGCGCCGTACAGCGGGTTCTGCATGTTGTTGCCGTTGTTGGTGGCCAGCGGCCCGGCGCCACCGCGGTAGTCGTCGCCGCCGAACTTGAAGTTTTCGGCGCGCTTGAAGTACGGCAGGCAGTTGCGATAACCCCAGCCGTTCGCGCCCAGGCTTTCCCACTCATCGAAGTCGCAGGCATGGCCACGGATGTAGACCAGGCCGTTGATCGAGGACGACCCACCCAGCACCTTGCCCCTTGGGCAGTGCAAGCGTCGGCCGTCCAGGTGGGTTTCGGCGGCGGTCTCGTAGCGCCAGTTGTACTTCTTGGTGTTCATCGGCAAGGAAAACGCACTGGGCATCTGGATCAGCACACTGCGGTCGCTGCCGCCGAACTCCAGCACCAGCACCGTGGTGGCAGGGTCTTCGCTGAGGCGGTTGGCCAGGACGCAGCCGGCAGAGCCTGCGCCGATGATGATGTAGTCGTATCGTTTGTTCATTGTTCTAGTCCTGTACGCGAAGGCCTGCGGCCTCGATGGTGCGTTCATTGCCCTTTGGGTAGCCGCCCCAGCCCAGGCGCGTAGCCAGCAGACGGGTCAGGCCGTAATGCACCAGCCCGGCCAACAGGCAGGACGGCAGCGAGGCGGTGGCGAAGGTGAAGAAGTCGGTATGGGCCAGGGTCTGCGGGTTGAACACCACCACGTAGATGGCAAAGCCTGCCACCAGCGCCAGCAGCGCGATGGGGTTGAAACCCTTGCAGAAGCGCAGCGGCGAGCCGCTTTGCTCGGCATACAGATGGCGCAGGTTCAGGCGCTGCTTGCGCAGGAAGAAGTAATCGGCAATGCCAATGCCGGCCAGGGCGCTGTTCAGTGCCGACGTCCACACCAGGAAGATGAAGAAGCCGTCGTAGATGCCCGGGGCCAACAGCACGATCACCACCGGGATGATGCAGAACAGCCCGATCAATACCCCCCAGCCCAGGCTGCGCAAACGCTCCCCGGCCAGTTGCCGCAGGCCGATCACCGCGGTGTAGAGGATGTTGACCATGCCGGTCAGGTTGGCCAGTGCCAGGAAGCTCAGGGCAATCACGCCGAAGGTCATGCCGCCGGCCAGCCGCATCCAGGCCGTGGGGTCGCTGCTGCCCAGGGTGGTGGCGGCGAACAGGCTGACCGACTCGCCCAGCGAAGCGGCGCCGAAGATGCCCACCAGGTTGGGCCAGAAGGCCGTGCGCTGGTTGCTGCACAGGCGCGACAGGTTGCCAATGTAGGGCCACCAGGAGAACCCTGCGGCGATGTTGATTTCCACCGCGATCATGAAGTTGACGTGCGGGTTTTCGAAGGGTGGCTGCAAGGGCGGCATGGCCAACAGTTCGCCGAAGCTGTAACGGCGGGAGATGAAGTACATCAGCGCCAGCATGATCAGGATCAGGCTGGGCGCGATCACCGCGCTCAGGCGGCGGATCATGTCGGGCCCGCGCATGGCCACCAGCGCCGCCAGCACGATGGCCAGCAGGGCCCCGGCGGTCACCAGCCAGTCGCCGGCGTCGGGCTCGCTGTGCTGTACCAGGGTTTCCAGGTTGTCCAGCGCCCGCCCGCACATCAACCCCAGCACCGCCAGCCAGCCCATGGTCAGTATCACCACCGAGAGGATGTACACCAGGCGGCTGCCATTGACGCCGAACATGCTGCGCAGGAAGGTGAACTGCTCGACGCCGTATTTGCCACACGGCAGGCAGGTGGACGATGCCGCCAGTACCACGCCGATGATGTTGCCGATGATGATCGCGGCAATCCCTTGCAACGGCCCGACGAACAGCGCGGTGGCACCGCCGATCAAAAACACCCAGGTGGCCACCGCCAACGCCGAGTTGGCGTAGGCATAGCCCCAGAAGCCCCAGACCCGTTCACCCGGCAGCAAGGGCGTGTCGCCGCGTTCGGCGGCCAGGCGAAATTCCTGCTCTCTGGCCCGGCTCATGGCTGGCCCCCCAGCACATACGCGCCGACCACCATGACCAGGGTCAGCACGGCAAGGGCGATAACGTCCGTTGCCTTCAGCGCGCCGGGCCAGTGCGCCCTGCCCTCCAGTTCTTCATAGGCGCGCAGGCGCCGTTCCAGGTCTTGTGCACGCTCGGTATCCACTTGGCTGTTCATGGGCATCACCTCGACGGGTTCTTGTTCTTGAAATTCGATGCGTTCGTGTTGCCTGCGTCGCTCGCCAAACCAGGCGACGCAGGCCGGCCCTGTCCCTCAGGGCAAGGTGATCCAGACCGCCTTGGTCTCCAGCAGAAACTCCAGTTGTTCGGCGCCCATGTCCTTGCCATAGCCCGACTGCTTGTAGCCACCAAACGGCATGGACGGGTCGAGCGTGCTGTGGGCATTGACGTAGACCGTGCCGGCACGCAGGCGCGGGATCAACCCGTGAACCTTGCCCAGGTCGTTGGAGTAGATCGCCGCCGCCAGGCCGTACTGCGAATCGTTGGCCAGCGCCAGCGCCTGCTCCTCGGCGTCGAAAGGCATGGTTACCAGCACTGGCCCGAAGATTTCCTCACGGACGATGCGCATGTCGTTGGTGCAGTGGGCAAAGATGGTCGGCTGCACGAAGAAGCCAGCGCCCTCGACCGGCTCACCGCCGTAGTACACCTGCGCCCCTTCGGCCTTGCCCAGGGCGATGTATTCCAGCACCC
>NZ_JANIAG010000284.1:0-3960 GCF_028682155.1 Pseudomonas sp. 39004 | reverse complement strand
TTTATCCGAGGACTTGGACGCCGCGCCTCCTGCTCGGCCTGCTCCCGCGTCAGGGCAAAGTGAGCGTGGTGGCTGAGCAGGTTGGCGCGGCTGATCTGGCTGCCCTCACGGCCAACAGCCATAGCCAAGGTTTGTGCCGGCCCTTCTTCGAGCATGGGCAGTACGTCGTACATCGGCGACAGACGCCACCCGCCTGCCACCCAGATCACTGCATGGTTGCGTGGATGGTCGTCAGAGTTCCCCACCAGGGCGTTGTAGCACATGCGTTTGAACAGCTCCTGCAGATCAGCATCGGGCACACCCCGCCGGCGCATTTCATCGGCTACGGCGGCGTAGCGCCAATCCCGATGGTGTGCGCCGTTCCATTCCGAATCCAGCAGGGTCAATGCGCTGAGCATGGGAATGCGTCGGGCGCCCTGCGCAATTGGCGTGCGGTCGAAGCGTTCGATCAGCAAGGTTGAAGGGTTTTCGGCATGCAGCGCGGTTTTTGCCACGTTCAAGCCCTGCCCTGCTGCAAAGGTCATGCAGGCATATTCGATGGAGGGCAGGTCGTAGTGGTCGTAGCGATCACGGGGCTTGGCCAGGATCAGCATGCCGTTGTCCTGCAGCGTGCGTTTGGGGCGCGCGCCGCCCAAGGCGGAACGCTGTTGGCGGACGTTGAGGGTTGCCACCGACTCGGCGTCGAGCTGGCCGTCGTACACCGCCTCGCACGCGGCGACGAATTTGGCCAAGCCTTTCAAGGTGGGTACCGCGCCGTCGCCCAGGCCAGGTGCGGGCATGGTTGCGCCACCCGCCATCAGGTTGCCGACGCGGTCGTTGTTCGGTGACTTGAGTAAGAAGTCGAGGGTGCCCAGTTCCTGGCCGTACGCCCGATGCAGCAGCCGCTCGCCCCAGCCATCAGGCATGGCGTCATTGATGAAGCCGGGTATGCCGCGGTTCTTGGCGATCCCCGTGTAGGGCTCGGCACGCAGGGGGTAATTGATGGGGTCGGGTACCCAGCCACCTCGCGCCACATGGTCAGGCGCATAGAGGAACTCACCGAGCTTGCCTTTGAGGGTCAGCCGGCCAAGCGTGATGACCTCACCCGTCTCGGGGTGATCCATATAGATGTAGGCACGGGACATCAGAATTCCTCGGGCTTGGGTTTTGCCAGCCGCACGCGGCGGGATGCGAGGCTCTGGTGGGCATCGTCGTCATCACTGAAACGGGTGATCTGGGAGGTTTTTTCAATGCCCTCCAGCGAGGCGAAGACCGTGTCGCTGATGCCCAGGCGCCATAACACCAGCATGAAAGAACGCAGGTCCACGAGTGCGGAGCCGCCTTCGATCTTGCGAAGGGTATGCGCGGAGACGCCGATTGCTGCCGTGAGGTCTGATTGGCGTAAACCGAGTGACAGGCGCTTTGCCTTGACCAGAAGCCCTATTTTACTGAGGGTATCGGCGCAGGCGACGGGGAAAAAGTCATTCATAAAGCCTACCAGCACTAACATTAAGTGTCATAAGGCAAACCATAGCACGCATTACAATTTTTTACGATGCTGATAAAGCTCGTTACCGTAGGCCTTAAAGCAAATAAGGCTCACCTTGGTTGACTTTATAGATTGATGTTTGCTTGGGTGGCTACCCGTGGATGCGATACCGGGCAGGCCAGAAACCCGACTATGCTGGAAGCAGCCCAACCTCGGGTCGCAGGGGAGCGAAGCATGAGGATCATGCGTGGATTCAGGCAAGTGTGTTGGCTGGCTCTGGCGGTACAGATGCTGTGCTCAACCCTCCTCCATGCAGAGGGCCTGGAGCCTTCAGCGACGGCAGCCGATGCTGCCACCCCTGAGCCTGCAGCGCTGCAGATCATCAACCGCACGGTATTTGTCTTTCGGGCCACCTTGCTGGGTGAAACACCACAGGTTCGAGCACTGCGGGCCAAGTCGGCCATTGAAGAAGCGTTGCAGGATGAAGATGACCAAGGCATCAGAATCGACGCTATCCTGAACAGTTACCTGGTGCTGCTGGGCGATCGGCGCGCGTTCATCGTCACGCCGCAGGACGCCGCCGCCAACGATATCACCGCGCGCGAAGCCGCCGAGCTGGCCGCAGAGAACCTGCGCCTGGTGGTCGAGGAAACACGCCAGGCGCGCAGCGTGCGTTTTCTGCTCAATGCCGTCGGCTATTCGGCTGCGGCCACCTTGGTGTTCATGCTGCTGGTCAAGGGCGCGCGAGGTGTGCGGCGCAAGCTTTTGGGGCTGCTGCCCAGGCTGATGGGCAAGCATTCCGAGCGTTTCAGGGTGGGTCAAACACCCCTGTTCGACCTGCAGAACCTCTACTACCTGGCCGATCGTTCGCTGTGGCTGGTGTACTGGCTGGTGCTGCTGTTGCTCTGCTACCAGTGGCTGGGCTTCGTGCTGTCGCAGTTCCCTTACACCCGGGCGTGGGGCGAAAGCCTGAATGTCTACCTGATGGAGCTGGTCAGCTACCTGGTCAGCGGCATCCTTCACGCCATCCCCGGGCTTGCCGTTGCCCTGTCGATTTTCTTCATTGCCCGGGGTATCAGCGCGTTTTCCAAGCGGGTGCTGCGGCGCATGGCACGGCCGGGCACGTTGAAGTGGCTCAACGAAGAAACCCTGCAGCCCACCATGCGCCTGACTTCATTGGCGATCTGGCTGTTTGCCCTGGTGATGGCCTACCCGTACCTGCCTGGCTCTGGCACCGATGCGTTCAAGGGCCTGTCGGTACTGCTCGGGCTGATGATTTCGCTCGGTGCCACCAGTGTCGTCGGCCAGGCGGCGGCCGGGCTGATTCTCACCTATACAAGGACGCTGCGCGCCGGGGAGTTCGTGCGCGTGGGCGACTATGAAGGCACGGTGACCGAGGTGGGCATGTTCACCACCACCATCCGCACCGGCCTTGGCGAGGTGTTGACGCTGCCCAATTCGATGATCACGGGCACCGTGACGAAAAACTACTCACGCATCGTCGAGGGGCCAGGCTATGTGGTCGATACGGTGGTGACCATCGGCTACGACACGCCGTGGCGGCAGGTCGAAGCGATGTTGCTGGAGGCGGCCAGGCGTACCGATGGCGTACTGGCAAAGCCCGAACCCCAGGTGTTCCAGACGGCGCTGTCGGATTTTTATCCGGAGTACCGCCTGGTGGCCCAGGCCGTTCCGTCGCAGCCCAGGCCACGCGCCCTCCTCCTCAGCCTGCTGCACGCCAATATCCAGGACGTTTTCAACGAGTACGGCGTGCAGATCATGTCGCCCCACTACCTCGGCGACCCGCTGCAGGCCAAGTGGGTGCCAAGGGAGCAGTGGTACGCCGACCCTGCCAAGCCAGAACATCCGCAGCCAGCCAGCAAGCCTTGAAAGGGAGTTTGCGATGACGGACCCAAGCAAGAAGATGAGCCTGATGGGCCTTACCACGCTGGTGACGGTCAACATGATGGGGTCGGGCATCATCATGCTGCCCACCAACATGGCGCAACTGGGCGCGGTGTCGCTGTTGTCATGGGCCTTCACCGCGATTGGTTCGATGGCCATTGCCTACTGTTTTGCTCAATGCGGCATCTTCTGCCCGCGCTCTGGCGGCTTGTCGGCCTATACCGAAGAAGCCCACGCAAAATCAGGCTTCTTTCTCTGCTCCTACCTGTACTTTCTGTCGCTGGCGATCGCCAACGTGGCGGTGGCAATTTCTGCGGTGGGCTACATGACCGCCTTCGTGCCTTGGTTGGGCACCGGTGCCGTACCGCTGTTCATCGGCACCGTGGGGCTGATCTGGCTGACCATCGTCGCCAACTTTGGCGGCCCGAACATCACCGGCAAGATCGGTGCGATCACGGTCTGGGGTGTCATCATCCCCGTTGCGGGGCTGAGCATCATCGGCTGGTTCTGGTTCAAGCCCGACCTGCTCCAGGCTGCCTGGAACCCCAACGCGTTGCCGCTTTCCGAGGCCATCGGCAAGGCCATAC
>NZ_JANIAG010000283.1:0-3969 GCF_028682155.1 Pseudomonas sp. 39004 | reverse complement strand
CTACGAGTCGCTGCTCACCACCTTGCGCAGGTTCCGCGAGGTCTACCCGAATGTGCGCCTGACCATCCGTGAGATGCCCTCGGCCTCCCAGGCCAAGGCCTTGTTGGCCGGCGAGGCCGACATCGGTTTCATGCGTAAACTTCCCATGCCGCCCGACACCATCGAGTCGCGGCTGTTGCTCAACGAGCAGATCATCATGGCCCTGCCCGCCAGCCACGCCAGGGCACAACAGCCCCTGGTCGACCTGCGCGACTTCGCCGAAGAGGACTTCGTGTTTACCCCGCAAGCCCTGGGCAGTGGCTACCACAGCCAGTTGATAGCCCTGTGCGAGTCGGCCGGTTTCTACCCCAAGGTGGTCCAGGAAGCGGCGCAGATCCATACCTTGATCGGCCTGGTGGCCTGTGGTTTCGGCGTGGCCCTGGTGCCCGAGTCGATCGCCTACTCCACGCTGCGCGACCGTGTGCAGTTCCGGCCGATCCGCCCGATCAAGGACCAGCCGACCCCGACCATGGGCCTGTACATGAACTGGAACATTCAGAACGCCTCGCCAGCCTTGGGCAGCTTCATCGCCATGCTCGACCAGGGCGCGCCGAAGCGCTTCAGCGACACCCTGCAGAGCCCTTTGATCCTGTAGGCCTACAGCGTCAGGCGATACTCCCGCAACCAGGTATCCAGCGCCAAGGCGGTTTCCAGGTTGTTGCGCCGCAGCTGCGAGTTGAAGTGGCCCTCGGGCTGACGCAACTCGGCGGCCAGCCGGCCATGGTCGATGACCTGGAACACCGGCTGGCCTGGGGCATTCAGCAACTGCCCGATGCGCCCCCGCAGGAAGCGTTCATAGGCCAGGTTGGCCGACGTCGGGTACGGGCTCTTGCGCCGCTGCAACACCGCAGGCGGCACCAGGCCGGCGCTGGCTTGCTTGAGCAACCATTTCTCCTCGCCATCCTTGCCCTTGATCGACCACGGCACGTTGTACACGTACTCCACCAAGGTGTGGTCCGTGAACGGCACCCGCACTTCGAGGCTGGCGGCCATGCTCAGGCGGTCCTTGCGGTCGAGCAGAATCGGCAGCCAACGCTGCAGGTGCATGTGGCAGATCTCGCGCATGCGCCGCTCCAGCGGGCTGTCACCCGGCAGGTGCTCGACGCTGTCCAGGGCCTGGTGATAGCAGCTGTCCTGATAGCCGGCAAAGTCGCAGGCACGGTTGAACTCGGGGTTGATCAGCCCAGGCTGCAGCAGTTGCATACGCGACAACCAAGGGAAGCGCGCTGTCGCCACGGCCTGCGGATCGCGGAACCAGGCATAGCCGCCAAATACCTCGTCTGCCGCTTCACCGGATATAGCCACCGTAGAGTGCGCGCGGATGGCCTTGAACAGCAGGTACAGCGAGGTATCCACGTCGCCGAAGGTTGCCGCGCTGTCATTGGCGCGGCACACCGCCAGGCGCGCCGCGTCCGCCACCAGCTCGCGGTTGTCGATCAGGATGGTCTGGTGCTGGCTGCCGATGTACTGCGCGGCAGCCAGGGCGTAAGGCTGATCGCGTTCCGGGCGAAACGCGTCACTCTGAAACTGTTCGGCCTGGCCGACGAAATCCACCGAGAACGAGTTCACCACCCCGCCCTGCTCCGCCTGCAGCCGTTGTTGCGCCATGGCGGTGAGCAGGGTCGAGTCCAGGCCACCGGACAGCAGCGAGCACACCGGCACATCGGCGTGCAGCTGCTCGCCCAGCGCGTTGTCGAGCAGCTCGCGGGTGCGCTCGACCGTGGTCGCCAGGTCATCCTCGTGCACTCGGCGTTGCAGTTGCCAATAGCGGCTGATTCTGACCTGCCCATGGGGCCGCCAGGACAACCGATGCCCGGGCGGCAGTTCGCTGACCCCGCGCAACGCCGTGCGGGTAGTACCCCGGCTCAGGCTCAGGGCATCCACCAGGCCGAGCGGGTCCAGGGCGCTGGCGAAGTCGGGGTGCGCCAGCACCGCCTTGATCTCCGAGCCGAACAGCAGCCCCTGCTGGTGGCGGGCGTAGTACAGCGGCTTGACCCCCAGGCGATCACGTACCAGCAGGAAATGGCCGTCGCGCCCGTCGAACACGGCAAAGGCGAACATGCCATTGAGGTAGTCGCAGCACTGCTCGCCCCACTCCAGGTAAGCGTGCAGCACCACTTCGGTGTCGCTGCGCGTCTGAAACGTGTGCCCGGCCTGTCGCAGGCGCTCGCGCAGGGCATTGTGGTTATAGACCTCGCCGGTATACACCAGCGCCACTTCCTCACCACTGGCGAAGCGGTAGGTCATCGGCTGCACGCCACCGCTCAGGTCGATGATCGCCAGGCGCCGGTGGCCCAACAAGGCATGCCGGTGCTGCCAGCTGCCGCTGGCATCTGGCCCGCGCAGGGCCAGGGTGTCGGTCATGGCGCCGAGCACCTGGCGCTGTTGGCTCAGGTCGCGGGTGTAGTCCACCCAGCCGGTAATTGCGCACATGGCTCGCTCCTTACACCTGAAGACGGCGGGTAGGCAGCAGGCCGATCAACGCCTGCAGCCGTTTGGCGATGTCCAGCAGCTGCTGCTCGCTGTCGCGTCGGCCCATGATCTGGATGGCCAACGGCGCCTTGCCGTCGGCACTGAGGGCAACCGGCACGGTGATGGCTGGCAGGCCGCTGAAACTGGCCAGTGGGGTGAAGCCGATCTTCTGCGGGTAATCGTGATCGTCGGGTGACGGAATGGTCGAGTCACCCGGTTGCGGGTTGCGCCGGTCGAATGGCCGGTTCGGGTCCATCGGAAAGACCACGAAGTCCACCTGGGCGCTGTCGAACCAGGCATCGATGCCCGCGCGCACGGCGTCCATGCGCCCATGAATGCGCTGATAATCGCTGTCGCTCACCCCTTCACCGACCTTGAGCGCACTGAGGGTCGACCAGTGCAGTTCGCTGTCGAAGCGGCGTGCCCAGGCGGCCGAGGCCAGCCAGGCGTCACGCGCACACAGCTGCCAGGCATCGCCACGGCAGGCCCAGAGGTCAGGCATGGCGACTTCATGCGGCGCCATGCCCAGGTCGGCCAGGGCCGCTCGCGCCTGGCCCAGCATGTCGAGCATGGGCGCGCTGGTCAGTGCCGGGTCCAGGGCGTGCGCCAACAGGCCAACCCGGTAGTGCGGCTTGAGCGGTTGCTGATCACCCAGCAGCGGTGCCAGGCCCAGCATTGGCAGTAACAGGTCGAGGTCGTCGGCACTGCGAGTGACCCAACCGAGGGCGTCCATGCGTGGCGACAGCGGGAATACCCCGGCTAGGCTGGCGGCCTTCTGGGTCATGCGCAAGCCGACCATGCCGCAGTGCGATGCCGGCCAGCGCACCGAACCGAGTACATCGGTACCCAACGAAATATCGCACAGGCCCGCCGCCACGGAGACCGCAGACCCCGTACTGGACCCTGACGGGTCGATGCTCGGGAAGTGCGGGTTGCGGCAGCCTGCGCCGAACGCAATGTTCAACTCGGTGGTCGCCACCTTGCTGGTCAGCACGATGCGCGGGTCGAGGCAGGTCAGCGCCTTGGCGCTGCGCTGCGGGTAGTGACGGTAGCTGCGCAGCCCCAGACGGGTCGGCAGGCCGGCGACATCCACGGTGTCCTTGACCCCCAGCCGAAACCACGGCGCCTCGGCCGGGCGGGTGCTGGTCAGGCACCGATAGTGGCTGTCGGCATGGTCGCGCCAGGCGTCGTACTGCGCGGCCCAGTCAGCCGCCAGCGCGGGGCTGCGCTGCAGCAGTTCGAGGCGCTTGCGCAGGCTGAGGCCAAGGTATTCGGGTTGCTCGCGGCCACTGTCCAGCGGCGCACCGCAGTGGTTCAGGTAATGGGCGATGGTGTCCTGGGTATCAGCGTGGCTCATGGGTGTATTCCTTGACAGAAGTTGCGGCCGCCCACGGCTGGGGCTTGCCGGTGGCAGACAGAGGCAGATGGGCGACCCGGCGCACGGCGACCGGTCGCGGG
>NZ_JANIAG010000282.1:0-3952 GCF_028682155.1 Pseudomonas sp. 39004 | reverse complement strand
CACAAGGCCGCTCCTACAGGTTCCGTGTATTCCTGGTCGGTCTGGTGTCGGCAAAAAGAAAGGCCCAAGGCTCGCGAGAGCCTTGGGCCTTTCTTCAGCAGCGACCCACTATCAGTGGAACTGCTCTTCCTCGGTCGAACCAGTCAGTGCAGTCACCGACGAAGCCCCACCCTGAATCACGGTGGTCATGTCATCGAAGTAGCCAGTGCCCACTTCCTGCTGGTGCGCCACGAAGGTGTAACCCTTGCTGGCATCGGCGAATTCCTGCTCCTGCAGCTTCACGTAGGCGGTCATGTCATTGCGCGCATAGTCGTGCGCCAGGTTGAACATGCCGTGCCACATGTTGTGGATGCCGGCCAGGGTGATGAACTGGTGCTTGTAGCCCATCGCCGACAGCTCGCGCTGGAACTTGGCAATGGTGGCGTCGTCGAGGTTCTTCTTCCAGTTGAACGACGGCGAGCAGTTATACGACAGCAGCTGGTCCGGGTACTCCTTCTTGATCGCTTCGGCAAAGCGCCGCGCTTCGTCCAAGTCCGGTTTGGCGGTTTCGCACCAGATCAGGTCGGCATACGGCGCGTAGGCCAGGCCGCGGGCGATCGCCTGGTCGAGGCCAGCGCGCACTTTATAGAAGCCTTCACGGGTCCGCTCGCCCAGCACGAACGGCTGGTCGTACGGGTCGCAGTCGCTGGTCAGCAGGTCGGCGGCGTTGGCGTCGGTGCGGGCCAGGATGATGGTCGGTACACCGGCAACGTCAGCTGCAAGGCGCGCGGCCACCAGCTTCTGGACGGCTTCCTGGGTCGGTACGAGTACCTTGCCACCCATGTGGCCGCATTTTTTCACCGAGGCCAGCTGGTCTTCGAAGTGCACGCCGGCGGCGCCCGCTTCGATCATGTTCTTCATCAGTTCGTAGGCGTTCAGCACGCCACCGAAACCGGCCTCGGCGTCGGCAACGATCGGCGCGAAGTAGTCGACGTAGCCTTCGTCGCCTGGGTTCTTGCCGGCTTTCCACTGGATCTGGTCAGCGCGGCGGAACGAGTTGTTGATGCGCTTGACCACGGTCGGCACCGAGTCGACCGGGTACAGCGACTGGTCGGGGTACATCGACTCGGCCGAGTTGTTGTCGGCGGCAACCTGCCAGCCGGACAGGTAGATGGCCTGGATGCCGGCCTTCACTTGTTGCACTGCCTGGCCACCGGTGAGGGCGCCCATGCAGTTGACGAAATCTTTGTCAGGGCGGAAGGACGGGTGGGCACCTTGGGTGACCAGCTTCCACAGTTTTTCTGCACCCACCTGCGCCAGGGTGTGCTCCGGTTGCAGTGAGCCACGCAGGCGAACGACATCAGCGGCGGTGTAGGTACGGGTCACGCCTTTCCAGCGCGGGTTCTCGGCCCAGTCTTTCTCGAGGGCTGCAATTTGCTGTTCGCGTGTCAGTGCCATGGAAATAAACCTCGTCGCATCGATCTTGGGGTAATTGTGCTGATGCTCGGGTGCAGATCAGAGGCCTGACGGCTGTCCTGTCCGGGGGAGTGCGGCGGCGAACGCGAAGGCTCGAAGGGGAAGGAGGGGCAGGCCAGGCGAAGGTGTGCCCTGCAGGTCGGCTCGTGGTTGCCTTGCTGCGGTGCGACGCGATTGCCAGAACTGCGGTGATGCGCTTCCGTCCCTCGGGACAACTTCTTCGTTGCAGTCGCAATCCCGTCGAACCGCCTTGTGGGCCGTATAGACACGAGGCGCCTCCAGGGGTGGGAGGAGCACGCCTCGAAGGCCCTTGCCAGGGCCCCTGATTAGCGGGAGCGAGGCCATCATGCCCTTGGGAAAAAGTGCCTGTCAAATGGTTTGTAGTGACTTTTTTAAGTTACTACATCTTTGGTCTAATACGACTCGGCAGTCAGTTTCAAGGCCTTTGGTCGAGGCCTTGAATTGCCTGGGATCAGTCCAGAAGGTCGACTTTTACCCGTAAAGTCATGTTTTCGCCGCGCTGTGTGGTGTAAGTGTGGCTGGATGCGCTTCGATCGGCTTGGCTCTGCTGATTGAACCCCGCCAGGGTGATCCACTCGCCGAGCTTGCCGGTGACCGTCGTGTCGGTGCTTTGCACTTTCACTACATCGGCACGTTCCTGGCTCATTCGGTCATTATTGGTGCTTATTTGCAGACGAACCGTCTCGCCGCTCAAGCTTGGGGTGACATAGAAACCTTGGGTCACATTGCGGTATTCGGTGTTGCTCTGGATGCGCCCGTAACCGTCGGTGCTGGTACTGGTCACCGGTATGCTCTGGCCCACCTGGATCAGCGCCGCCTGGCCTTCGCTGGCCTGCACCTGTTGCAGGCCGCCTTCACGGTTGCTGGTGCCGTAGCGGATGACACGGGCGTTGCCGCGGTTGTCCTGGAAGTTGCTGTCGTTGTTGTCGACGCTGATCAACAGGCGCTTGGGCGCAGTGTCCAGCTGTTGCAGCAGGCTGCGCAGGTCGTCGATGCGCTCGGGGCTGGCATTGACGATCAGCTTGTTCTCGAAGGCGCTGACGGTGCCGTCCTTGCCGATGAACGATTGCGCGGCAGGCAGCAACTCGGCACTGCTGCGGTACTGCAGCGGCATGACTTCGGTGGCGGCTTGAGCGCTCAGGCTCGCCGCCAGCAGCAGCGAGGCGAAAAAGGGGCGTAGCGGCATGTCCATGATCTCCGCAGGGGGAATCAATATGATGGCAAATTTGCTCAGGTTGTGCAGGCTGCGCATCAACGACTGACATCGGGCTGCGGCTGAACCTTTGATTTGCCCCGGCAGTCGCAACCTCAGACGCCGCCGGGAGTGACCGCATGAAGCGCTGTGCCACGTTGTTGTTGTGCCTGTTCGCCAGCGTTGCCGGTGCGGCCGGGGACACGCTGCGCATCAAGCAACTTCAGCGTTGCGGTGACCTGCTCGATGCCAGGCGCCTGCAATGGTGCTTGCGCAGCGAAGGGTTGGGGCCGCAGATGCCTGCGGTCTGGCTCGGCGACGCGCAATTGCCGCAGGCCGATATCGAGCGGCAAGGCGATACCCTCAAGCTGACCTTGCACAGTACCGCCCAGCGCAGCGCGCCGCTGTGGATCGAGGCCGCTGGGCGCAAGAGCAACCCCGTCTGGCTCAGCCGCCAGGGCAGCCATGTGCTCGCCGCTGGCCCCGGGGAAGTGGCGAAGAACATGGATGGGCTGACCACGTACCTCGACCTGGTAAGCCTGTTGATCGAAGAAAAACACGACGGCCGCGAAGAAGCACAGCGTATCGCCGACAAGTTTGGCGCCAAGGTGGTCGGCGCCATCCCACCGCTCAATGTCTATCAACTGCGCTTGCCGGTGCACGACCTGGTGCAGCGCGACGCGATGATCCTGCGCATGGGCAGTGAAGTCAGCGTCGATGCCGTGATTGTCGAAGAGTCCGCCCCCGAACGTGCAGAGGAAGGTGACGGTCGCAGCCGCCAGGCCATGGACCAGGCGGACGAGTGGGCGGCCAACCGCTTCATGGATGCGCTGTATTTCTACCAGCGGCGTATCGCTGTTTCCAAGGTGGCGGTACACAGCATTCGCGTCGGGGTGATCGAGCGCGATGTGGATTTCGACGCACCGGGATTCATCGGCTATCGCGGTGCCTGTGCGAAAGGCAATACCTGCCTGTATGGCCGGGATGGCAACCGTGCCGACAGCCACGGCAGCCATGTCGCCGGCATTCTCGCGGCTCAGGGTAAAGGCGTGGAAGGCGGGTTTCTGCCGGGGTTGGGCAAACCCAGCCCGGGCTTCGAGGTCATTGTCGAACGCAATTCGGATGCCGGTATCACCGCCAACATCGCGGCTTCGGTCAACCTTGTCGAAGACGGCGTGCGCGTTCTGAACTGGAGCTGGGGCATCCATCGGGTGGGCGCGAAGAATGTTGCGGGTGATGAAGTCGATTCGTTGGTCCGCTCGGGCCTGGCGATGAGCGGGTATG
>NZ_JANIAG010000281.1:0-4095 GCF_028682155.1 Pseudomonas sp. 39004 | reverse complement strand
ACGGAAATGCTCGCCCAGGGCCCATGCCTCAAGGAGCATCAGCATGTCCCGAGTTTACCGTTGGCCTGCGCGCGCATCGCGGTTCACCCTGCAACCCCTGGCCGCTGGCGTGCTGCTGGCGGCATCCAGTGGCAGCTTCGCCGAAACGCCTGCCACTAGCGCCCCCGCCGTGGAGCAGGAAGCCAAACTTGGCACCGTTACCGTCAACGCCCGCCGGCGTGAGGAAACCGCGCAAAGCGTGCCCACGCCGATCAGCGTGCTGAACAGCGAAACCCTGGAAACCCAGCGCATCTACCGCGTGCAGGACCTGCAGCAGCTGGTGCCGAGCACCAACGTCGCCTATGTGCATGCGCGTCAGTCGAGCATCTCGATTCGTGGCCTGGGCAACAACCCGGCCAGCGATGGCCTGGAAGGCAGCGTTGGCATCTACCTGGACAACGTCTACCTCGGCCGCCCCGGCATGGCGGTATTCGACCTGCTGGATGTCGAGCAGCTTGAAGTGCTGCGCGGCCCGCAAGGCACGCTGTTCGGCAAGAACACCACCGCCGGCGTGCTCAACATCACCACGCGCAAGCCGACCTTCCACCGCGAGGGCAGCATTCAGCAGTCCATCGGCGAGGACGGTTACCTGCAAACCCAAGGCAGCTTCTCGGGGCCGATCAGCGACACCCTGGCCGGGCGCATCAGCGCCTACCGCAGCGAAGACGATGGCTATGTGAAAAACATCCACAACGGCGACGACCTCAACGGCGGCAAGCGCCAGGGCTTTCGCACCCAACTGCTGTTCAAGCCCAGCGAAACCTTCAACCTGCGCTGGATCGGCGAGTACAACGAAGAAGACTCCAACAACGGCATCCTCAGCCTGTACAGCACTGGCCCCACCCTCAATGGCGTCAACCGCTACGAGAGCCTGGCCGCCCAGGCCGGGGCGACGCTGGTGTCGGGCAAGGACCGCAAGGTTAATTTCGACGCCGACCAGCAGGTAACGGTGTTCCAGGGTGGCACCTCGGTAGAGGCCAACTGGACCCTGCCCAATGATTTCACCCTGACGTCGATTACCGCCTACCGCTGGTGGGACTTCACCCCGCGCAACGACGATGGCCTGGACGTGCCGGTGTTCTACAGCGCCGGGGTGTCGGTACGCGACAAGCAGTACTCGCAGGAAATCCGCCTGGCTTCGCCCACCGGTGGCGCCTTCGACTACGTGCTGGGCGCGTACTACTTCAAGCAGGACCTGGACAACACATCGTTCACTTACTACGGCCCCCAGGCCGATACCTGGAACCTCACCCCGGCTGGCGCCCTGAACAACGTCAACACCTTGGGTGACGGGCACATCGACACCGACAGCTATGCGCTGTTCGCCCAGGGCACCTGGCACGTCACCGACCGCCTCGACTTCACTGCCGGCATCCGCGGCACCTACGAAGAGAAGAGTGCCTGGGTGACCCGCGATGCACCAACCGGCGGCGCGACGGTCACCGGCGCGGTAGCAGCGGCGCGTCAGGGCCGGGTGGGCGCCTATGACTCGGGCGACCTCAACCAGTACAGCTTCAGCCCCTCTGGCCTGCTTGGCGTGAGTTACCGCTTCAACGACCAGGTACTGGGCTACGCCACCCTGACCCACGGTGAGAAGTCCGGTGGTATCAACCTGACCGTCGGCGCCGCGCCTCGCCTGGGCACTGACTCGCTGCTGGTGGGGACCGAGCGCGTCAACAATGCCGAAGTCGGGGTCAAGAGCACGCTGTTCGACGATCGCCTGCAGCTCAACGCCAACCTGTTCTGGGCCGAAGTGCATGGTTATCAGGCCAACGTGTATGACCAGGTCAACCGCGTGCAATACCTGGCCAACGCCGGGCGCGTGCGTTCGCGGGGCCTGGAGTTCGAGGCCACGGCGCTGCCGGTGCGCGGCCTCACGGTCAACTTCAACGGCTCATGGAACGATGTGCGCTACACCGAGTACGACGATGCGCCATGCCCGCCAGAGGTCAGCCTGGCCAATGCCACCGCTACCTGCGACCTGTCGGGCCACCAGGTGGTCGGCGCCTCCAAGTACATCGCCAACCTCAACGCCCAGTACAAGTGGCAGCTGGCCGAGCGCATCGAGCCCTATGTCACCGCCAGCTATGCCTTCCGCTCCAGGGCGGTGGGCACCATCGACGACTCCGATTTCGGCCAGATCCCCAGTTACGCATTGGTCAACCTGTCCACCGGCGTGCGCCTGGACCAGGGCGACGGCGTGCTCGACCTGTCGCTGTGGGTGAAAAACGCCGGCGACAAGACCTACTTCACCAGCCTGTGGAACTCCGCCAACGGTGGCTATGCCGGGGTACTCGGCACGCCTCGCACCTTCGGCGCCACCGCCCGTTACGACTTCTGAGCACAAGGAGCTTTGCCATGAATGCCAAAACCGAAACCCCCGCACTGCCTGAAGGCGCCTGCCTCACCGCCAAGGTCCCTGCACCCGATGCGGCACTGTTGGGCGATGTGCTGGTCAACCCGTACCGCCTGGCCCCGCTGACGGCCATCATCCGCGACGGCGGGCGCGCACTGAGCGCGGCCCATGTGCGGGTACTGGGCCGCGGCGAGCGGGGCGTGGATATCGCCTACGAGGTGTCCGACCGCTCGCTCTGGACCTATGGCGGCATTCCGGTGTTCGGCCTTTACCCCGACTACGTCAACCAGGTGGAAGTGACCTACAAGCTCGACGGCGAGCGCATCCGCGAGCGTTATCAGGTCTACGCGCCGGCGGTGCGTCTGCCGGTGGTGGCCAGGCAGACTGCGGCGTTGCCTGAGGTCGAGCCGGTCAAGGTCGCGCCAGGCTTCGAGCAGCGCCTGTACCTGTTCAACCACCTGCAGGGTGATATCCCCGGTGGCCGGGCCTTCAAGTGGAATGGCCTGGGGGGTGCCGCCGAGTGGGACCAGGTGGGCAACAACTGGATCGCCGACACTAATGGCGACGTGCGCTGGTACCTGGACATCGAGCAGATCCACGATTCCAACCGCCGTGACGGCCTGGGTGGCACCATGGGCTTCCAGCAGACCCGCGATGGCAAGTTGATCTGGGGCCAGGGCCAGACCTACTCCAAGTACGACCTGCTCGGCCGACGTATCTGGCAACGCAGCTTGCCGGACAAGTTTGCCGACTTCTCCCACGAAATCCGCGAGACCGCCAACGGCAGCTACCTGCTGCGGGTGGGCACCAGCGACTACCGCCGCCCGGACGGCAAGCGCGTGCGCTCGATCCGCGACCACATCATCGAGGTCAACGAGGCGGGGGATGTACTCGACTTCTGGGACCTGAACCAGATCCTCGACCCGTACCGTGGCGACCTGCTGGAAACCCTTGGCAAGGCTGCGATCCAGCTGCCCGAAGGGGTGCAGAAGCAGGACGACCGGCTGGCCAACGAGCTGGCCGAAGGCGATCTGCCGTTCGGTGACACCCCTGGGGTGGGTACCGGGCGCAACTGGGCGCACGTCAATGCCATCGATTACGACGCAGATGACGACAGCATCATCGTTTCAGCACGCCATCAAGGGGTGGTGAAGATTGGCCGTGACAAGGCGGTGAAGTGGATCCTCGCTTCGCCCCAAGGCTGGCCGCAGCGGCTGCGGGACAAGGTGCTGACCCCGGTTGAAAGCGAGGGCTTTGACTGGTCCTGGACCCAGCACACGGCCTGGCTGACCGGCAAAGGCACCTTGACCGTGTTCGACAACGGCTGGGGGCGTGACTTTGCCCCGACCAAACTGACCGGCAACTACAGCCGCGCGGTGGAATACAAGGTCGACGAGGCCAAGGGCACGGTCGAGCAGGTGTGGGAGTACGGCAAGCAGCGCGGTGACGAGTGGTACAGCCCGGTGACGTCGGTGGTGGCGTACCGGCCCGAGACCGATACCCAGTTCATTTATTCGGCATCGGTGAATTTCCTCACGCCAGAGAAACTGACCACTACGGTGCTGAACGAGGTACGGCGTGGGACGCAGGAGGTGCTGGTGGAATTGAAGGTGCACAGCCGCCAGCCGGGGAGCGTGGGGTATCGGGCGCTGGTGATCGACTTGGCCACGGCGTTTTGAGGTTTGATCGTAGATCGGAAG
>NZ_JANIAG010000280.1:0-4202 GCF_028682155.1 Pseudomonas sp. 39004 | reverse complement strand
AGCGGTCACTTCTTTGCCTGCGCAGGCGACTGTTTCCATGCATGCAGGTACCCCTTGCGATATCAGTTTCAGGTCGTCTTCTTCTGGCATTTCCGTGCCGGGAAAATCTAGCCCCATAACATCCAGGTAAAAATACACTGGCCAACATATGTAGGAAAATTCGCTGATGTCGTAAGGATTTTCCTACATATTTCAGATGGAGCTGGCTGTAAGTTTTTATCTAGAAATCAGTAGGAAAACTTACTGATTGTTGAAGGCTTGCAGAGGGGCTTATATGAAATTTTTTACCGGATCACGTCACCCATTGGCACAGGCTGTTTCCTCAGGCCTGTTGGTATCCATAGCTTTGTTCGGCCAGCCCGCTCAAGCATTGACCACCGTACGCGGCGAGCTGAATATTGATGACCAAGTTGCTGTCGACAACTACCGCGTGACCAGCGGCTCCGTCCTCAATGCCGTCGGAGCTTCGACCCAGCAAATCGATCTGAGCCCTGAGGCCAGCGTTAACCTGGACAAGACTGCGGTCGTGGCCACGGGGGCGGATGGCATTCGAGCTTCGGCGGGAGGCAAGGTAACGCTGGGCAACCAGTCGTCAGTGGTGAGTGACCGGTTTGGTATCCGACTGCTGCGCACTGGCACTGAAGGTGCGAGCGCTGTGGTCACCGGTAGCCGGGTTGAGGGCGCGATCGCCGGTGCTGGGGTTGCTGCGGGTTCCCGACTGGACTTGCACGACAGCGAACTGATCGGCAGTGGTGCGCGAGGAGTGGCAGCGCAGTTGTTTGGCGATGCCACCCTGGATGTGCGTGGCAGCGAGCTTTCCGGAACGGCCAACGGCATCGCGGCGTATGGCGACCCGACCCTCGCCGGGGCTGCCAACGTGCTTCTTACCGATACACAAGTGCAAGCAAGCGAGGGGGCGGCCATCATTGTCGGCGATCCTTACCTTGGGCCGTCGAGCGCCAATATCGTGGTTAGCGGCAAGTCGTCCCTCAGCGGCGGCAATGGCGCGATGCTCGAAGTAGTCGGTAGTTCGAGCGCCAACCTGTTGGTCGATAGCAGCGAGTTGCACGGTGATGTTCGCGTGGAGGCGGGAAGCGTGGCCGATGTGCGTTTGCAAAACGGCGCTAGCCTCACCGGTCGCCTGGAGAATGTCAGCAGCCTGGGCCTGGACAGTGATGCTCGCTGGAACATGGTCGAAGACTCCAGCGTCGCCAAACTGGCAATGGCGGGCGGTTCGGTGCGTTTCGGCGAGAAGGACCACTATCAGCGCCTGACCCTGGGCGAGCTGTCCGGCAGCGGAACGTTCGTCATGGATGCAGACTTCTCGACTGGCCAAACCGATTTTCTCGAGATTACCGGGCGCGCCGAAGGTCAGCACGTGCTTGCCGTTGGCAGCAGCGGCGCGGAGCCAGATGCTGCGAACAGTTTGCAACTGGTGCACGCGGCGGCAGGCGATGCGCAATTTTCGTTGCGCGATGGGCCGGTCGACCTCGGTGCCTTTTCATACGACTTGGTACAGCGGGGCAATGACTGGTTCCTGGACGGCGCCAGCAAAGTGATCAGCCCGGGCACAGCGTCGGTGCTTGCCCTGTACAGCGCGGCCCCGACCGTGTGGTACGGGGAGTTGAGTTCGTTGCGCAGCCGCATGGGTGAACTGCGCCTGGATGAGCGCAAGTCCGGCGGCTGGATCAGGGCCTATGGCAACAAATACAACGTCGCACAGGCCAGTGGCTTGGGCTACCAGCAAGTCCAACATGGGTTTTCGCTGGGGGCGGACGCACCCTTGCCCGTCGGCGACGGTCAATGGTTGCTGGGGGTGATGGCAGGCAGCAGCCGTTCCGACCTCAGCCTTGAGGGTGGCGCGTCGGGTGAGGTCGACAGCTACTACGCCGGTTTGTACGCCACGTGGCTGGATGCGCGCAGTGGCTACTACTTTGACGGTGTGGCCAAATTCAACCGCTTCGATAACGCGTCCAAGGTCGGCCTGAGTGATGGCACGCGCACCAAAGGGGATTACAAGCAGAACGGCGTAGGGGTATCGGCCGAGTTCGGGCGCCATGTCGAGCTGGATGGGGGCGTATTCATCGAACCCTTTACTCAGTGGTCGCTGGTGCAGTTCCAGGGCAAGGACTATCGCTTGGATAACGGCCTGCAGGCCTCGACAGGTGACAGCCATTCCTTGTTGGGCAAGGCCGGCGCCACCGTTGGCCGCAACATTGACCTCGGGGCGGGGCGAGTGCTCCAGCCTTATCTTCGCCTGGCGTATGTCCATGAGTTTGGCAACGACAACGACGTCAAGGTCAACGGCAATCGATTTGACAGCGACCTGTCAGGCTCGCGAGGAGAAGTGGGCGCGGGGGTCGCGGTATCACTGATCGACGGGCTGCAGATGCATGCTGATTTCGAGTACAGCAATGGCAGAAAGATCGAGCAGCCATGGGGGATGAATGTAGGGTTGCGGTACAACTGGTGATCATTACAAGGGAAGGCGAATGCCTTCCCTTTTTTCGTTTTCAGGCTCACGCAGGAGTAACACGTCATGATGGGCGGTAACTCGAGGGTCAGGGCGCCTCTGGCTGCCCCAATTGTTGAAGAATTGCTTGAAGACCCAGCAGGTGGAGTGCCCAGGCTGCTGCCTGTGTCTGCCTTGCAGGATGATTTGACGGTCAAGGTTGTGCAGTGGCCACTCTCCCAACCCGCCCCTGAAAGGCCGGAACACCTGTGGTTGTATTGGGACGGTGATGAAGTCGACCACAAAACCTGGAATGCCCCCATTCCCGAGCCAGAGCTGTTTGGCACTGTGCCCAAGGAGCGGCTGATGCATCATGGAATGCATACGCTCACGTACAGGGTCCAACTCTATAACTCGGAGTTGGTCGACTCATTAGAACTCGAGGTCGAAGTCGACATCCAGGCACCTTTGCTGGGCGTCGATCAAGGGCGCTTGATTTTCGACGAGCAGGTGGAACGGGAAGGTGTGACGGCACGCTACCTTGAACTCAACGATAATCAGGTAAAGGCTGAGGTCCCCAGTTATGACTACGCTGGCGCCAGGGACACGCTCATCTGGTACTGGAACCGGGAACCCTTCGTCAATGAGAAGGCCGGTGAGCGTGTTCTGGAACCGGCTGATCAAGTGGCGCCAATAGTCCTGGCCTACTATGGAGACATGATCGTTGACCGCGAAGACGGCAAACGATATGCCTGCTATGAAATTGTCGATTATGCGGGCAATAGCAGTGGCATTTCGAAGCCGGTGGAGCTTGAGGTAAAAGCCAAGCCTGTGCCGCGCAGTTTCACTTGGCCACTGGTGCCCAAGGCCACGGGAACAGCAGAAACCGTCAGGCTGGCGCTGGACGGGATTGGCGCGCCGTTGCTGGTTCAAGTGCCGGATGCCGCAGTCATCTACCCGGATGAAAGCACCAGCGTTCATTGGGGCGAGCCCGGAACTTTTGGTTACCATCACGCGCCGCTTGAATACCAAGGGCAGAGCAGGCGATACGAGATCCCCTTGGCCAAGGTGGTGGCCCATGCCGGCAAGATTGTCGAGGTGCGCTATCGGGTTGTAGCAAAGGAGGGCGAATTGCCTTCGGCTTTGCGTAAGGTGAACGTGCAAGCGCCACCTATCAGTGCTTATCGAAGCCCGTATGTGCAAGGCGCCGGCGTGTCGGGGACGCAAGTTTACCTCAGCAGGGTTGGCACCTGGACCGATGTGTTGATGGACCCCTGGTACCTGATGTTCCCTGAGCAAAAAGTGACAATCGAAGTATCAGGAGTCTTGTCGGGGAGCGGTGAGGTCAAGGAAACGCTGCTGGATAGGTATGAGGTCAAGGCGTCTGATTTGACCGAAGGCATCAAGACACGCCTTGGTAAGGCATTCTTGCAGAGGCTCGTGGTTCCCAGTTCGTTCACGATCACGTCGAAATTGAGCTTCGATGGCGGGGAAAGTTGGCGGATGACCAGGTCGATCAATCTAAGCCTGTTCAGTTGAGCGAGTGGCCTAATGACGCGTCACGGTTTGGCTCGTGGGGGCGCTCAAACCACCGTAATCGTTGATGATGGTGAACGTGAGCGTTATGTCCTGATTACCTGTTTGCGCCGGTAATGGAAAGTGCTGTCGCCCCATGGGGATGGCCATTGCCTTGGCGTCGAGCTGTTCGCCGTTGACCTCGAGGCGGCCGAATGTGAAATGGAAGGGGGTC
>NZ_JANIAG010000028.1:0-41779 GCF_028682155.1 Pseudomonas sp. 39004 | reverse complement strand
CTTTCACTTACCTCGAATCAACCTGCGCAACGCAAACCGGTTCGGATGGCACGCTTCGGCCACTGCACGAGGCACCGGCAAGGGCTCGCCACACACCCAGGCAGCAATCAATTCGCCCGACAGCGGCGCGGTGATCAACCCCCGTGACCCGTGCCCGCTGTTCACATACAGCCCGTCGAGCCAGGGGCAGTCCACTTCCGGCACTTGCCGCGCATCCCTGGCCAGCACGGCAAAGGTTTCGGCGAACACCTGCGGGTCGGCCATCGGCCCGACGATCGGCAGGTAATCGGGGCTGGTGCACCTGAACGCTGCACGGCCCTGCAACTGCTCGGCGTCGAGCGAGGCAATATCCAGTCGCTGTGCCAGGTCGATGGAGATCTCATCCAGCAATGCCAGGTTGCCTTTATGTTCGGCAACGGTCGGCGCCAAGTCTTCACTGTGGAAGTCGAAGCTGGCGCCCAGCGTATGTTCGCCCTCCCGAGGTGGCGCCACATAGCCGTCTGCGCACACCACCGTGCGCAGGGCACGGCTGGCATCGGTCGCCGGCAGGCGGGTGATCTGCCCGCGGATGCGCTTGAGCGGCAACTGTGCGCAGGGCTCGAAACGCCGTACATCGGCGGCGCCTGCCAGCACCACCAGGGGGGCGCTGGCCAGCAGGCGCTCGCCATCCCAGGCCTGCCACAGGTCATCGACCTTGCGCAGTGCCACCGCCTCATGGTGCACCAGCAGCCGAACCCCGTGGTGCTGCAACTGCGCCAGGCACAGGGCCGGCGGGTGTACCCAGCCGCCTTCCGGGTAGAACAGGCCGCCTGAAGGCAGGGCCACCCCGGCAAGCGCCTCGGCTTCTTCACGGCCCAGCGCGCGCAACAGGTCAGGGTCGAAGGCTGCGGCCAGCTTGCCCTGGCGTTCGGCTTCCTTGTTGTCGAACGCCAGCTGCAGCACCCCACAGGCATCCCAATTGCGGCCCCGCTGCAGGCTTTCGAGCTGGCGCCTGGTGTAGCCGAAACCGGCCAGGATCATCTGCGAAAGGGCGGTGCCATGGGCGGACAGCTTGAGGTACAACACCCCTTGCGGGTTGCCGGACGCTTCCTGGGCGGGGGCGTCGTGACGTTCCAGTACCGTGACCTGCCAGCCACGCCTGGCCAGGCTGGCGGCAGTGGCACTGCCCGCCAGCCCGGCCCCGATCACCAAGGCTTCGCGCGGCCCTTCGACACTGCGCGGGCGGCCATACCAGGGCACGTACTGACGGGCGGCTGTCGGCCCGGTGTAGGCGCCGCTCATCACCTCCCACTTCTTGCCGATCCCCGGCACTTTCTTCATGGCGAAGCCGGCTTCGACCAGGCTGCGCCGCACCCAGCCAGTGGTGGTGAAGGTGCCCAGTACGGTGCCCGCGTGTGACAGCCGCGCCAGTTGCGCGAACAGTTCCGGGGTCCACATGTCGGGGTTCTTGGCCGGGGCGAAGCCATCGAGGAACCACACATCGATGTGTGCATCGAGCTGCGGCAGTTGTTCGAGCACATCACCGATCAACAGCGTCAGGGTGACCCGACCGTTGTCGAAGGTGAACTGCTGGAACCCCGGGTGCACCGCCACGTACTGCTCAAGCAATGGCTCGGTAAAAGCAGCCAGCTCCGGCCACAGGCGTACTGCCCTGGCCATGTCGGCGTGGCCGAGCGGGTACTTTTCGACACTGACGAAATGCAGGCGGGCGTCGGCATGGGCGTGTTGGTCAAACAACTGCCAGGCGCAGAAAAAATTCATGCCGGTGCCAAACCCGGTTTCGCCGATCACCAGGCAGGCGTGCGGCGCCAGGTCGGCGAAGCGTTCGCCCAGGCGGGTCTGGCCGAGGAAGACGTGTTTGGTTTCTTCGATGCCTTCGTTGACCGCGAAGTACACATCGTCGTACTGCCGCGAATGGGGGCGGCCCTGGTCGTCCCAGTCGATCTGGGCATGCTGGAGGAGGGTGGACATGGTGGGCTCGGTTGCAGCGGATGCCGGGATTTTATGCCATCTGCGTTTTTTGCGCAGGTTGCAGCGGCACAGCCACAGCACAAATCCGCTAGTCTTGTTTATCCATTGAAGGAGCCACTGCATGTTCGAATCCGCCGAAATCGGTCACAGCATCGACAAGGAAACCTACGACGCCGAAGTGCCTGCCCTGCGCGAAGCGCTGCTCGAAGCCCAGTACGAGCTCAAGCAGCAGGCGCGGTTCCCGGTGATTGTGCTGATCAACGGCATCGAAGGGGCTGGCAAGGGCGAGACGGTCAAGCTGCTCAACGAGTGGATGGACCCGCGCATGATCGATGTGCTCACCTTCGACCAGCAGACCGACGAGGAACTGGCCCGGCCACCGGCCTGGCGCTACTGGCGGGCGCTGCCACCGAAGGGGCGGATGGGGGTGTTCTTTGGCAACTGGTACAGCCAGATGCTTCAGGGGCGTGTGCACGGGGTATTCAAGGACGCGGTACTCGACCAGGCCATCACCGGCGCCGAACGGCTGGAGCAGATGCTGTGCGACGAAGGCGCGCTGATCATCAAATTCTGGTTCCACCTCTCCAAGAAACAGATGAAAGCCCGCCTCAAAGCGCTCAAGGACGACCCGTTGCACAGCTGGCGGATCAGCCCGCTGGACTGGCAGCAATCCGAGACCTACGACCGCTTCGTGCGTTTTGGCGAGCGGGTACTGCGCCGTACCAGCCGTGACTACGCGCCGTGGCACGTGGTCGAGGGGGTCGACCCGCATTATCGCAGCCTGGCGGTGGGGCGCATTCTACTGGAGAGCCTGCAAGCCGCCCTGGCCAACAACCCCAAGGGCAAGCACCACGGCAACGTCGCGCCGTTGGGCCGCAGCATCGACCAGCGCAGCCTGATCGGCGCCCTGGACATGACCCTGCGCCTGGACAAGCAGGATTACCAGGAGCAACTGGTGACCGAGCAGGCGCGCCTGGCCGGCCTGCTGCGCCACAAACACATGCGTCGGCATGCCTTGGTGGCGGTGTTCGAAGGTAACGATGCGGCCGGCAAGGGCGGCGCGATCCGCCGAGTGGCAGCCGCGCTGGACCCACGCCAGTACCGTATCGTGCCGATTGCCGCGCCCAGCGAAGACGAGCGTGCGCAGCCGTACTTGTGGCGGTTCTGGCGGCAGATTCCGGCGCGGGGCAAGTTCACCATCTTCGACCGGTCTTGGTATGGCCGGGTGCTGGTGGAGCGGGTCGAGGGTTTCTGCAGCCCGGCCGACTGGATGCGCGCCTACAGCGAGATCAATGATTTCGAAGAGCAGTTGGTGAATGCGGGCGTGGTGGTGGTCAAGTTCTGGCTGGCGATCGACCAGCAGACTCAGTTGGAGCGCTTCGAGGAACGCGAGCAGATCCCGTTCAAACGCTACAAGATCACCGAGGACGACTGGCGCAACCGCGAAAAGTGGGACCTGTATACCGAGGCGGTGGGCGACATGGTCGACCGCACCAGCAGCGAGATCGCACCGTGGACGCTGGTCGAAGCCAACGATAAGCGCTGGGCACGGGTGAAGGTATTGCGCACTATCAATGAGGCGCTGGAAGCGGCATTTGCCAAAGACAAGAAGTAGCCCCAATGGTGCTTCAGCCATGCCGCGGGGGAATGACCTGATGAATTCTTTTCACGGCTGTTTGCCCCGCTGCCACCCGTCAAGCCCGTAGAATCCAACCACCCCCACCACGGGCTTGAATGAGGGCTTTATGCACACCACTTCCGGACGCAGGGTCTATGGCCTGTTCCTGGCACTTCTGACCGCGCTGCTGTGGGGCATCCTGCCGATCAAGCTCAAGCAGGTGTTGCTGGTGATGGACCCGGTCACCGTCACCTGGTACCGCCTGCTGGTTTCCGGCGGGCTGTTGTTCGCCTGGCTGGGGGCCAATCGCCGGCTGCCAGCGTTCGGCAAGCTCGGGCGCAAGGGCAAAGGGCTGGTGGCTGTGGCCGTGCTCGGCCTGATGGGCAACTACGTGCTGTACCTGATCGGCCTCAAGTTGCTCAGCCCTGGCACCGCACAACTGGTTGTACAGGTCGGCCCGGTGCTGTTGCTGGTGGCCAGCGTGTTCGTGTTCAAGGAGCGGTTCAGCTTGGGGCAGGGGGTGGGCCTGCTGATTCTGATCGGGGGGTTCGGCCTGTTCTTCAACCAGCGCCTGGAAGAACTGCTGACCTCGCTCGGCGCATACACCACAGGCGTGTTGACCATTCTGCTGGCGACCAGCATCTGGGTGTTCTACGCCCTGAGCCAGAAGCAGCTGCTGACGGTATGGCACTCACAGCAGGTGATGATGGTGATCTACCTGTGTTGCGCCGCGCTGCTCACGCCTTGGGTGCATCCGCTGGAAGCGTTGCAACTGTCGCCGCTGCAGGGCTGGCTGCTGCTGGCCTGCTGCCTGAATACCCTGGTGGCTTATGGTGCCTTCGCCGAAGCCCTGGCGCATTGGGAGGCTTCGCGGGTGAGTGCGACGTTGGCGTTGACCCCGCTGGTGACCTTTGTGGCAGTGGCTATTGCAGCCTGGATGTGGCCGGCGTATGTGCATGCCGAGGACATCAATGCCCTGGGGTATTTGGGTGCGGTGACGGTGGTGCTGGGGTCGGCGTTGGTGGCGCTGGGGCCTTCGTTGGTCGCTGGCTGGCGGGCGAGAAAGGCCCGCCTGGCGCAGGTGCATCTCTAACCTGCGCCGCTAAGGGCCAGTAGCGGCAGCCGCTGAATCAGCCCTTGCCGCCCGGTGCCAGCATGTTCTCTGGCCGCACCCACTGATCGAACTGTTCGTTGGTCAGGTATTTCAACTCCAGCGCCGCCTCGCGCAAGGTCTTGCCCTCGCCATACGCCTTCTTGGCAATCTCCGCTGCCTTGTCATAGCCGATATGCGGGTTCAGCGCCGTCACCAGCATCAGACCGCGCTCCAGGTGCGCCGCCATCTGCTCGGCGTCGGGCTCGATGCCGGCCACGCAGTGTTGCTGGAAGTTGCGGCAGCCGTCGGCCAGCAGTTCCACCGACTGCAGCAGGTTGTGGATGATCACCGGTTTGAACACGTTCAGCTGCAAGTGGCCCTGGCTGGCGGCAAAACCGATCGCCGCGTCGTTGCCCAGCACCTGGCAGGCCAGCATCGACAGCGCCTCGCACTGGGTCGGGTTGACCTTGCCAGGCATGATCGAGCTGCCCGGCTCGTTGGCTGGCAGGCGCACTTCGGCAAGCCCCGCACGCGGGCCGGAGCCGAGCAGGCGCAGGTCGTTGGCGATTTTCATCAATGCCACGGCCAGGGTCTTCAAGGCCCCGGCCAGGCTGGTCAGCGGTTCATGGCCGGCCAGCGCCGCAAACTTGTTGGGCGCGGTGACGAACGGCAAGCCGGACAGCGCGGCCAGCTCTGCGGCGATGGCTTCGGCGAAGCCGTGTGGCGCGTTCAGGCCGGTACCCACGGCCGTGCCGCCCTGGGCCAGCTCACAGACCGGGGGCAGGGTGGCGCGGATGGCGCGCTGGGCATAGTCGAGCTGGGCGACGAAGGCGGAAACCTCCTGGCCGAAGGTAATCGGCGTGGCGTCCATCATGTGCGTGCGGCCGGTCTTGACCAGCTTCTGGTGGCGCGCCGACAGTTCGGCCAGCCCTGCCGACAGCTCGGCGATCGCCGGCAGCAGCTGTTCATGCACCGCCTGGGCTGCGGCGATGTGCATGGCCGTGGGGAAGCAGTCGTTGGAACTCTGCGAGCGGTTGACGTGGTCGTTGGGGTGCACCGGCGTCTTGCCGCCGCGGCCCTTGCCGGCCAGTTCGTTGGCACGGCCGGCGATGACTTCGTTGACGTTCATGTTGCTCTGGGTGCCGCTGCCGGTCTGCCAGACCACCAGCGGGAACTGATCGTCATGCTGGCCGTCGAGCACTTCGTCGGCGGCCTGCTCGATCAGCCGGGCGATTTCGGCCGGCAGGTCACCGTTGCGATCGTTGACCCGTGCTGCGGCCTTCTTGATCAGCGCCAGGGCGTGCAGCACCGCGAGGGGCATGCGTTCCTTGCCAATGGCGAAGTTGATCAGCGAACGCTGGGTCTGCGCACCCCAGTAGGCGTCCTCAGGAACTTCGACCGGGCCCAGGCTGTCTGTCTCGATACGGCTCATTCTGCGCTCACTCCTTTGTGGTTCGAAATCGCAGTTTAGGCCCTGATTCGACAGAGCGGTTCCATCGCTCGTCGTCCCCACTTGAGCACATCGCCACCACAGCGCAGAATGCTCATCTCTGAGGTACCCGCCTCCCTCTCTTGAAGGAAATGCAATGACCCGTCTCCGTGTCCTCTGTGCCGCCGTCGCCCTGGCCTGTGCCAGCGGCCAGGTACTCGCTGCCACCGCCAGTCACAACGCTGCCGCCGAGAAATTCCTGACCCTGGCCAACGCCGACAAGCTGGGCACTCCGGTCTATATGCAGGTCCAACAGATGTTCGCCCAGCGCTTTGCCCAGACCAAGGCACCTTCGTCGAAGCAACCGGTACTGGAAAGCTACCAGGCCAAGGCCAATGCCGCCCTGGACAACGCCATCGGCTGGAGCAAGCTGAAGCCGAAAATGGTCGACCTGTACACCGCGACCTTCACCGAGACCGAGCTCAAGGACCTGGTCAAATTCTACGAGTCGCCGCTGGGCAAGAAAGTGTTGCGCGAAATGCCAAAGGTTACCCAGCAGTCGGCCCAGTTGACCCAGCAGAGCCTGGAACCAGCAGTGCCGGTGGTCAACAAGCTGCTCGAAGACATGACCAAAGAGCTTGACCCGAACGCTGGCAAGGCCGCCGTCCCCGCCAAGAAGTGAGTAACGCGTGATGAGCATGCAGCACCGCATCGAGCAACAACTGGCAACGCTGGCGCCGCAACACCTGGAAGTGCTCAATGAAAGTCACATGCACAGTCGTGGTCAGGAGACCCACTACAAGGCAGTGATCGTCAGCGAGCAGTTTGCCGGGTTGAACAGCGTCAAGCGCCACCAGAAGGTCTACGCCACCATGGGTGAGCTGATGGGCGAGATTCATGCCCTGGCCATCCACACGTACACCGCCGAGGAGTGGGCCAAGGTGGGTGTTGCACCGGCCTCGCCGGTGTGTGCAGGCGGTGGGCACTGAATCCTTTTTGTTGATCTGGTAGAATCTGCACCATCCGGGGGCCGCTTTGCGGCCCCCTGCTTTTTGTCCAACCCGGTCCGCCCCTTACGAGGGCAACCACCAGGAGATTCAGTTTCATGTCACAACCGATCGTCGTCGCGGCGCTGTACAAGTTCGTCACCCTGCAAGACTACGTCGAACTGCGCGAGCCACTGCTCAAGGCCATGCTCGACAATGACGTCAAAGGCACCCTGCTGCTGGCCAACGAAGGCATCAACGGCACCGTGTCGGCCACCCGCGAAGGCATCGACGGCCTGCTCGCCTGGCTGCGCAATGACCCACGCCTGGTGGATGTCGACCACAAGGAATCGTACTGCGACGAACAGCCGTTCTACCGCACCAAGGTCAAGCTCAAGAAAGAGATCGTCACCCTCGGCGTACCGGGCGTTGACCCCAACCAGCAGGTGGGGACCTACGTCGAGCCCAAGGACTGGAACGCCCTGATCAGCGACCCTGAAGTGCTGCTGATCGATACCCGCAACGACTACGAAGTGGCCATTGGCACTTTCAAGGGCGCCGTCGACCCCAAGACCGAAACCTTCCGCGAGTTCCCCGACTACATCAAGGCCAACTTCGACCCGAGCAAGCACAAGAAGGTGGCGATGTTCTGCACCGGGGGCATCCGTTGCGAAAAAGCCTCCAGCTACATGCTCGGTGAAGGCTTCGAGGCGGTCTATCATCTTAAAGGTGGCGTCCTGAAGTACTTCGAAGAAGTGCCTCAGGAAGAAAGCCTGTGGGACGGCGATTGCTTCGTCTTCGACAACCGCGTCACGGTGCGTCATGACCTGAGCGAGGGCGAATATGACCAGTGCCATGCCTGCCGCCATCCGATCAATGCAGAGGAACGCGCGTCCGAGCACTACTCGCCAGGTGTGAGCTGCCCGCACTGCTGGGACAGCCTGAGCGAGAAGACTCGCCGCAGCGCCATCGACCGGCAGAAGCAGATCGAACTGGCCAAGGCGCGTAACCTGCCGCACCCGATCGGTTACAACTACAAAGCCGAGGCCTGATGCATGTCTGCACGCCTGCTTTATGTGATGGACCCGATGTGCTCCTGGTGCTGGGGCTTTGCGCCGGTGGCCGCAGCCCTGATCGCCCAGGCGCGTGAAGCCGGCGTGCCGACCCGCGTGGTGCCAGGCGGCCTGCGCACGGGCGGCAGCGCCCTGGATGCCTCGACCCGCAAGTACATCCTCGAACATTGGCAGGCGGTGGCCGAAGCCACCGGTCAGCCGTTTCGTTTCGAGGGCGCCATGCCGGACGGGTTCGTCTACGACACCGAGCCTGCCTGCCGCGCCCTGGTCACTGCCCGCGAGCTGGACGCCGAGCGCGTCTGGCCACTGCTGGCGCTGATCCAGGGCTCGTTCTACGCGGCCGGCGTCGACGTCACCACCGCGCCGCAGCTGGTCGAACTGGCCGAACAGGCAGGCTTTGACCGTGCGGCATTCGCCGAGGCCTTCGCCCGCGCCGAGACCCGTGTGGCCACCGCCGCTGATTTCACCTGGGCGCAGGACCTGGGTATTGCCGGTTTCCCCACCTTGCTGGCCGAGCGCAACGGCCAGCTGGCGTTGCTGACCAACGGCTACCAGCCGCTGGAGCGCTTGCAACCCTTGCTCGGCCGCTGGCTGCAGCAGGCTGCCTGTGCTTGATGTGCCTGGGTCACCCGACCCTGTGCCGGGGAAGCCTCACAGTGCGGCCGATCGGCTGAGCTGGGCGGAAATCCGCCGCCTGGCCCTGCATCACAAGAAAAACCTCTGGTCCGCCAATCTGATTGCCGTACTGGCGGCCTGTTGCAGCGTGCCGATCCCTTTGCTGCTACCGCTGCTGGTGGACGAAGTGCTGCTTGGCAACGGCGATGCTGCGCTGAAGTGGATGAATCAGGTGCTGCCGGCCAACTGGCAGGTGGCCGCTGGCTATATCGGCCTGATGCTGGCGCTGACGCTTTGCCTGCGCCTGGCGGCCCTGGCCTTCAACGTGGTGCAGGCCAAGCTGTTCGCCGGGTTGGCCAAGGACATCGTCTACCGCCTGCGCATCCGCCTGATCGAGCGGCTCAAGCGGATTTCCCTCAAGGAATACGAAAGCCTGGGCAGTGGCACCGTGACCACTCACCTGGTCACCGACCTGGACACCCTCGACAAGTTCGTCGGCGAGACCCTCAGCCGCTTCCTGGTGGCCATGCTGACCCTGACCGGTACGGCGGCGATCCTGATCTGGATGCACTGGCAGCTGGCGCTGCTGATCCTGTTGTTCAACCCGCTGGTGATCTACTTCACCGTGCAGCTGGGCAAACGGGTCAAGCACCTGAAGAAGCTTGAAAACGACAGCACCGCGCGCTTTACCCAGGCGCTGTCGGAAACCCTCGACGCCATCCAGGAGATCCGTGCCGGCAACCGCCAGGGCTACTTCCTCGGTCGGCTTGGCCTGCGTGCGCGGGAAGTGCGCGACTACGCCGTGGACTCGCAATGGAAAAGCGACGCCAGTGGCCGCGCCAGTGGTTTGTTGTTCCAGTTCGGCATCGACATCTTCCGCGCCGCGGCGATGCTCACGGTGCTGTTCTCCGACCTGTCGATCGGCCAGATGCTGGCCGTGTTCAGCTACCTGTGGTTCATGATCGGCCCGGTGGAGCAACTACTCAACCTGCAATACGCCTACTATGCCGCTGGCGGTGCCCTGAGCCGGCTCAACGAGCTGCTGGCGCGTGCCGACGAGCCGCAGTACCCGGCCGCCACTGACCCATTTGCGGGGCGCGAGACGGTGGGCATCGAGGTTCGCGACCTGCGCTTTGCCTATGCCGAGGAACCGGTGCTCGACCACCTTGACCTGTCCATCGCCCCGGGCGAGAAGGTGGCCATCGTGGGGGCCAGTGGCGGCGGCAAGAGCACCTTGGTGCAACTGCTGCTTGGCCTGTACAGCGCCCAGGCGGGGACCATCCGCTTTGGCGGTGCCAGCCTGCAGGAGATCGGCCTGGAGACCCTGCGCGAAAACGTCGCGGTGGTACTGCAGCACCCTTCGCTGTTCAACGACAGCGTACGCGCCAACCTGACCATGGGCCGCGATTGCAGCGATGACGCCTGCTGGCAGGCGCTGCGCATTGCCCAGCTCGACGCCACCATCGCGGCTTTGCCGCAAGGCCTGGACAGTGTGGTCGGGCGCTCTGGCGTGCGCCTGTCCGGGGGGCAGCGGCAACGGCTGGCCATCGCCCGGATGGTACTGGCCGAACCCAAGGTGGTGATCCTCGACGAAGCCACCTCGGCGCTGGATGCCGCCACCGAGTACAACCTGCACCAGGCCCTGGCACGCTTCCTCGATGGCCGGACCACGCTGATCATCGCCCACCGCCTGTCGGCAGTGAAGCAGGCTGATCGGGTGCTGGTGTTCGATGGTGGGCATGTGGCCGAAGATGGCGACCATCAGCAACTGATCGCCGACGGTGGGTTGTACGCCAAGCTGTACGGGCACCTTCAGCAAACCTGAGCCCCACAACAGGCTGAATAGGCTGTCTGCTGTCATAAAAATCCCCTCCGCGCAGATGGCAAATGGCCTACGCTGTGCTTGTCTGGGTTGATTCGAGCCTTATCTGCTCTGTGACAGGGACTCCATGAAGGGACATCGCACTCTAGAAGCGCCGAAGTTGCTCGGTATCATCTGGCCCTTCATCGCCGTCGTGGTTTTCCAGGCGGCGCTGGGCAGTATCAGCCTTTACACGCTCTCGGCGGTGCGGGCCTATGTAGCGGGCGAGAGCTTGTGGTCCAAGGCTCAGAAAGACGCCATCTATTACCTCAACCTGTACGCCGACAACCGTGATGAAGGCACGTACCAGCGTTACCGCCAGGCCATCACGGTGCCCCAAGGCGACCACCAGTTGCGTGAGGTACTCGATCAGCCCAACCCAGACCTGAACGCTGCGCGCCAAGCTGTGCTGCAGGGCGGCAACCACGCCAACGACGTCGAGCGCATCATCTGGTTCTATCGCAACTTCCGCAACATCAGCTACATGCAGACAGCCATCGACTACTGGGACATCGGCGACCGCTACCTGGGCCAGTTGGATGTGCTTGCCAGCGAAATGCGCAAAGGGTTTGCCGACGGCCCGGTCAGCGCCCGCACCATCAGCGACTGGAAGGCCCGTATCGTCGCCATCAACGAAGGGGTCACCCCGGCCGCCCGGGCCTTCAGCGACGCGCTGGGGGAAGGGTCGCGCATGTTGCTGCAGGTGTTGCTGATCACCAACCTGCTGACTGCGCTGTTCCTCATTACCATCGCCTGGCGGCGTTCCAGCAAGTTGCTGGCCCAGCGCCAGGCATTCGCCAGTGCCCTGCAAGCAGAAAAGGAGCGGGCGCAGATTACCCTGCAGGCCATTGGCGATGCAGTCATTACCACCGACGTCGAAGGCAGCATCGGCTACATGAACCCCGCCGCCGAACAGCTTACCCACTGGCAGGCCGGGCAGGCTCAGGGCTTGCCGCTTTCGGCGTTGTTCAGCCTGGTGGACGAACAGGCCGAGGAAGATGGCCGCAGCCTGGTCGAGCAGGTGCTCAGCGGCAGCCTTAGGGGTGGCGCCGAGCATGCCAGGCTGATCCAGCGCCTGGATGGCAGCACCGTGTCGATCAACCTGGTGGGTTCGCCCATTGTCAGCGACGGGCAGGTCAGCGGCATCGTGCTGGTGCTGCACGACATGACCCAGGAGCGCCAGTACATCGCCAATCTGTCCTGGCAGGCGACCCATGACGCCTTGACCGGCCTGGCCAACCGCCGCGAGTTCGAATACCGCCTGGAGCTGGCGCTCAACGGCCTGGCGCGCCAGGCGGGGCGGCATTCGCTGATGTTCCTCGATCTGGACCAGTTCAAGCTGGTCAACGATACCTGTGGCCATGCTGCGGGTGACGAGCTGTTGCGGCATATCTGCGCCGTGTTGCAGTCCGGCCTGCGTGAAGGCGACACCCTGGCCCGGCTGGGCGGTGACGAGTTCGGCGTGCTGCTGGAAAACTGCCCGCCGGACCAGGCCGAGCGCATTGCCGAGCAGTTGCGCCAGATGGTCCAGAGCCTGCATTTTGTATGGAAGGGGCGGCCGTTCGTCACCACGGTGAGCATTGGCCTGGTGAACATGGCGCAGGCGCCCGGCACCCTGGAAACCTTGCTGCGCGCTGCCGACATGGCCTGCTACATGGCCAAGGAAAAGGGCCGCAACCGGGTTCAGGTGTACCACGCCGACGACAGCGAGCTGTCCATGCGCTTTGGCGAGATGGCCTGGATACAGCGCTTGCACGTGGCCCTGGAAGAAAACCGCTTCTGCCTGTATGCCCAGGAAATCGCCGCGTTGAAGGCCATCGAAGGCCCTGGGCATATCGAGATCCTGCTGCGCCTGCATGATGAGAGTGGCCGTACCATCCTGCCCAGCAGCTTCATCCCGGCGGCCGAGCGTTACGGCCTGATGACCGCCCTCGACCGCTGGGTGGTTCGCAATGTGTTCCAGGTCATCCGCCAGTGCCTGGATGAAGGCCGCGAAGGGCCATTGTCCATCTGCGCGATCAACTTGTCGGGGTCGAGCATCGGTGACGACAAGTTTCTCGAGTACCTGCAGCGGTTGTTTGTCGAGTACGCCATCCCGCCGCGCATGATCTGCTTCGAGATCACCGAAACCAGTGCGATTGCCAACCTTGGCAGTGCCATTCGCTTCATCAACGAACTGAAAGGGCTGGGCTGCAGGTTCTCGCTCGACGACTTCTGTGCCGGCATGTCGTCGTTTGCCTATTTGAAGCATTTGCCCGTGGATTTTCTGAAGATAGACGGCAGTTTCGTCAAAGACATGCTCGACGACCCGGTCAATCGAGCCATGGTGGAGGTCATCAACCACATCGGTCATGTGATGGGCAAGCGGACCATTGCCGAGTTCGTCGAAACCCCCTTGATCGAGCAGGCCCTGCAGGAAATCGGCGTGGATTACGCCCAGGGCTACCTGATCGAACGCCCCCAGGTGTTCACCTGTGACAGTCTGCAACGCCAACGGATCGCCGCCAGGCCTCTGTTGCAGCGGGCACCTGGCACATTTCGCTAGCTAGACAGCGGCTTTCGCTGACACAAGACGTCCGAAAAATCACATGGATCAAGGAGCTGAAAGTGATTGATGCATTCGTTCGTATCGGGCCATTGATGGACCCCGCCAGTTACCCCCAATGGGCTCAGCAACTGATTGAAGAGTGCCGCGAAAGCAAGCGCCGGGTGGTCGAGCATGAGCTGTACGAGCGCCTGCGCGATGGTCGGCTGAAGCCATCGACCATCCGTCAGTACCTGATCGGCGGCTGGCCGGTGGTCGAGCAGTTCTCGCTGTACATGGCCCATAACCTGACCAAGACCCGCTATGGCCGGCACCCTGGTGAAGACATGGCGCGGCGCTGGTTGATGCGCAATATCCGGGTCGAGCTGAACCATGCCGACTATTGGGTGCACTGGTGCCACGCCCATGGCATTCACCTGCATGAGCTGCAAGCCCAGGAAGTGCCGCCTGAATTGAACGGGCTGAACGACTGGTGCTGGCGGGTGTGTGCCACCGAAAACCTGGCGATCTCCATGGCGGCGACCAACTATGCCATCGAAGGCGCGACCGGGGAGTGGTCAGCGGTGGTGTGCGCCAATGACACCTATGCCATGGGCTTCCCCGAGGACCAGCGCAAGCGCGCCATGAAGTGGCTGAAGATGCATGCGCAGTACGACGATGCGCACCCGTGGGAAGCGCTGGAAATCATCTGTACCTTGGCGGGGGAAAACCCGACGCTGGGTTTGCGTACCGAGCTGCGCCGGGCGATCTGCAAGAGCTACGACTGCATGTACCTGTTCCTGGAGCGCTGCATGCAGCTGGAAGGGCGTCAGCAGGGGCGGGTGCGGCCGGTGTTGGCGGCTGGCTGATCGTTTGCCGGTACCGGCCTGTTCGCGGTTTACCCGCTAAGAGGCCGGTACCGACAACCCACAAATCACTGAGCGTTGAACGCCTGCCCATTCACCCCGGTACTGTCCGGCCCCATCAGGTACAGGTACACCGGCATGATCTCTTCCGGTAGCGGGTTGTTCTGCGGGTTCTCGCTCGGGTAGGCCTGGGCCCGCATCGCCGTGCGCGTGGCGCCCGGGTTGATGCTGTTGGAGCGCACCGGTGCAACCCCTTCCAGTTCGTCGGCCAAGGTCTGCATCAGGCCTTCGGTGGCGAACTTCGACACTCCGTAAGCGCCCCAGTAAGCCCGGCCTTTGCGCCCGACGCTGCTGGAGGTGAACACCACCGAGGCGTCCTCCGACAGCTTGAGCAGCGGCAACAGGGTGCTGGTGAGCATGAAGGTGGCATCGACGTTGATGTGCATCACGCGCATGAAGTTGTCACCCGACAACTGCTCCAGTGGCGTACGCGGGCCGATGATCGAGGCGTTGTTGAGCAGGCCGTCGAGGCGCCCGAACTGGTCTTCGATCATGACCGCCAGCTCGTCGTATTGGTGGGGCAGGGCGGTTTCCAGGTTGAACGGGATCACCACCGGTTGCGGGTGCCCGGCGGCCTCGATCTGGTCGTAGACCTCGTTGAGGTTGGCCTCGGTCTTGCCCAGCAGCAGCGTGGTGGCGCCCAGTGCGGCATAGGCCTTGGCGGCCGCGGCACCGATGCCGCGGCCGGCACCGGTGACCAGGATGACCCGGCCTTTGAGCAGGTCGGGGCGGGCGGTGTAGTCGAACATTGTCTATTCCCTATCTCTATGGGCGGTGCTGGCGCTTGACGCTTAGCAGCCGCACAGCGCGCTGTCGATCACCTTGCGCAGTTCCAGCGGGTGGTCCACCACCACGTCGGCACCCCAGTTGTTGGGGTTGTCCTCTGGATGAATATAGCCGTAGCGCACCGCCGCCGTGCGGGTGCCGGCATCGCGGCCAGACTCGATGTCGCGCAGGTCATCGCCGACGAACAGAACGCTGGCCGGGTCCAGGTTCAGGGTCTTGCAGGCCAGGATCAGCGGCTCGGGGTCGGGCTTGCTGTTTTTCACGTGGTCCGGGCAGATCAGCAGCGCCGAGCGCTCGGCCAGGCCCAGGCGTTGCATGATCGGTTCGGCGAAGCGCACCGGTTTGTTGGTGACCACGCCCCACAGCAGGTTGCCTTTTTCGATGTCGGCCAGCAGCTCGCTCATGCCGTCGAACAGCTTGCTGTGCACCGCGCAGTCGCGCTGGTAGCGCTCGAGGAATTCCAGGCGCAGGGCCTCGAAACCTTCGGCCTCCGGGTCCATGGCGAAGGTGGTGGCGACCATGGCGCGGGCGCCACCGGAAATCACTCCGCGGATCAGGTTGTCGTCCACTGCCGGCAAGCCGCGTTCGGCGAGCATGGCCTGGCAGATGGCGATGAAGTCCGGCGCCGTGTCGAGCAGGGTGCCGTCCATGTCGAAGAGTACCGCTCGCAAACGCATGCTCATTCCTCGCGCAGGGTCTGGATCATGTAGTTGACGTCCACATCGCCGCACAGCTTGTAGTGCTTGGTCAGCGGGTTGTAGGTCAGGCCGATGATGTCCTTGACCTCAAGGCCGGCAACGCGGCTCCAGGCGCCAAGCTCCGAGGGGCGGATGAACTTCTTGAAGTCGTGGGTACCGCGCGGCAGCATCTTCAGCACGTACTCGGCGCCGACGATGGCCAGCAGGTAGGCCTTGGGGTTGCGGTTGATGGTGGAGAAGAACACTTGGCCGCCGGGCTTGACCATGCGGTAGCAGGCGCGGATCACCGACGAAGGGTCGGGGACGTGTTCGAGCATCTCCAGGCAGGTGACCACGTCGAACTGCTCGGGCATCTCTTCGGCCAGCGCCTCGGCGGTGATCTGCCGGTACTCCACTTCGACACCGGATTCCAGCTGGTGCAGTTGGGCCACCGCCAACGGTGCCTCGCCCATGTCGATGCCGGTTACCTTGGCGCCACGCAGGGCCATGGATTCGCTGAGAATGCCGCCACCGCAGCCCACGTCCAGTACCTTCTTGCCAGCCAGGCCGACCCGCTCGTCGATCCAGTTGACGCGCAACGGGTTGATTTCATGCAGCGGCTTGAACTCGCTTTCACGGTCCCACCAGCGGTGGGCCAAGGCTTCGAACTTGGCAATTTCGGCGTGGTCGACGTTGCTCATTTAAGAGTCCTCTGAAACTTCGCTAAATTGGGCCGGAGTATACCCGAGCGCTCAAGGCCGAGGGTCGCTATAATCGCCGGCTTTTGATATCCGAACGACGGGGAGAGGCGATGCGCGAGCGACTTTTGGCGGCGGAGAAGGTGACCGCGATCCGCTGGCAAGGCGGCGTTCTGCATCTGCTCGACCAGCGCTTGCTGCCGTCGCAGGAATGCTGGCTGGCCTGCGACAATGTTGCGCAGGTGGTGGCAGCGATCCGTGACATGGCCGTGCGCGGCGCATCGGCCATCGGTATTGCCGCGGCCTACGGCCTGGTCCTGGCCCTGGAAGAGCGACTGGCCGAGGGCGGCGACTGGGAGCTCGACCTTGAAGAGGACTTCCTCAGCCTGGCCGAAGCGCGCCCCACCGCTGCCAACCTGTTCTGGGCGCTGAACCGCATGCGCGAGCGCCTGCAGCGCCTGCGCCCGGAAGACGACGTGCTGGCGGTGCTGGAGGCCGAAGCAGTGGCGATCCATGAAAGCGATCGCGAAGCCAACCTGACCATGGCCCAGCACGGCATCGAGCTGATTCGCCGTCATCAGGGCAATGCCCAGACCCTGCTCACATACGGCAATGCCGGTGCCCTGGCCAGCGGTGGCTTCGGCACCGCGCTGGGGGTGATCCGCGCGGGGTACCTGGAAGGCATGGTCGAGCGGGTCTACGCCGGCGAGACCCGCCCCTGGCTGCAGGGCTCGCGCCTGACTGCCTGGGAGCTGGCCAACGAAGGCATCCCGGTCACGTTGTGCGCCGATTCGGCCCTGGCCCACCTGATGAAGACCAAGGGCATTACCTGGGTGGTGGTCGGTGCCGACTGCATTGCCGCCAATGGCGATGTGGCGAGCAAGATCGGCACCTATCAACTGGCGGTCAGTGCCATGCACCACGGTGTGCGCTTCATGGTGGTGGCGCCGAGCACCAGCATCGACCTGAACCTGGCCACGGGCGAGGATATCCCCCTCGAAGAGCGCGATGCCGACGAGTTGCTGGATTACGCTGGCACCCGCGTGGCACCGGATGTCGAGGTGTTCAACCCGGTATTCGATGTGACCCCGGCGGACCTGATCGACGTGATCGTGACCGAGCGTGGCATGATCGAGCGCCCGGATACCGCCAAGCTGGCTCAATTGATGTGCCGCAAGCGCCTGCACTGAAGGGGTATCCGGCGCGGCATCATTGGCGGCTGTGAGATCGAGCGCCGCCCGCGCGGCGCTCGATTTACGCCGCGCCAGAGAAACCATGGCGTACACTTGCCGGCCGCCTTTGTGATAACATCCGGCAGTTTCCAAGACCGCCCATCACGGCGGCCAAATTTGCGCAGATCCATGGCACAACTCATTGATTTGTCGTAAGTCGTCGCACCACTGCGCGTCGCGGCGGCGAGCTTCGTTCGGCCCTTGATGGAGCTGCGAAGTTTCACCAGAAAAAGGAATCAGGCTTCTCATGGGCGAACTGGCCAAAGAAATCCTCCCGGTCAATATCGAAGACGAACTGAGACAGTCTTACCTCGACTACGCGATGAGCGTGATTGTCGGGCGAGCGCTGCCCGATGCACGTGACGGCTTGAAGCCCGTGCATCGTCGCGTTCTCTATGCGATGAGCGAACTGGGCAACGACTGGAACAAACCGTACAAGAAGTCCGCCCGTGTGGTCGGTGACGTGATCGGTAAGTACCACCCGCACGGCGACACTGCGGTCTACGACACCATCGTGCGTATGGCCCAGCCGTTCTCGCTGCGCTATCTGCTGGTCGACGGCCAGGGCAACTTCGGTTCGGTGGACGGCGACAACGCTGCAGCCATGCGATACACCGAAGTGCGCATGGCCAAGCTGGCCCACGAGCTGCTGGCCGACCTGCACAAAGAGACTGTCGACTGGGTGCCCAACTATGATGGCACCGAGCAGATCCCTGCGGTCATGCCGACCCGGATCCCCAACCTGCTGGTCAACGGTTCCAGCGGTATCGCCGTGGGCATGGCGACCAACATCCCGCCGCACAACCTCGGCGAGGTCATCGACGGCTGCCTGGCGCTGATCGACAATGCGGAAATCACCATCGATGAACTGATGCAGTTCATCCCGGGCCCGGACTTCCCGACTGCCGGCATCATCAATGGCCGTCAGGGCATCATCGAGGCCTACCGCACCGGCCGTGGCCGCATCTACATGCGTGCCCGCTCCGAGGTCGAGGACATCGACAAGGTCGGTGGCCGCCAGCAGATCGTCGTCACCGAGCTGCCGTACCAGCTGAACAAGGCGCGCCTGATCGAGAAGATCGCCGAGCTGGTCAAAGAGAAGAAGATCGAAGGCATCACCGAGCTGCGCGACGAGTCCGACAAGGACGGCATGCGCATCGTCATCGAGCTGCGTCGCGGCGAGGTGCCGGAGGTGGTGCTCAACAACCTCTATCAGCAGACCCAGCTGCAGAGCGTGTTCGGCATCAACGTCGTGGCATTGATCGACGGTCGCCCGCGCCTGCTCAACCTCAAGGACCTGCTCGAAGCGTTCGTCCGTCACCGCCGTGAAGTGGTCACGCGCCGTACCGTGTTCGAGCTGCGCAAGGCCCGCGAGCGTGGCCACATCCTTGAAGGCCAGGCGGTTGCGCTGTCCAACATCGACCCGGTCATCGCCCTGATCAAGGCTTCGCCGACGCCGTCTGAAGCCAAGGAAGCGTTGATTGCCACTGCCTGGGAATCCAGCGCTGTGCAGGTGATGGTCGAGCGCGCCGGCGCCGACTCCTGCCGCCCTGAAGACCTGCCAGAGCAATTCGGCCTGCGCGAAGGCAAGTATTACCTGTCGCCGGAACAGGCCCAGGCGATCCTCGACTTGCGCCTGCACCGCCTGACTGGCCTCGAGCACGAGAAGCTGCTGGCCGAGTACCAGGAAATCCTCGAGCAGATCGGCGAACTGATCCGCATCCTCAGCAGCGCCGAGCGCCTGATGGAAGTGATCCGCGAAGAGCTGGAAGCGATCCGCGCCGAATACGGCGATGCCCGCCGCACCGAAATCCTCAACGCCAGCCACGACCTCAACTACGGCGACATGATCCCGGAAGAAGAGCGCGTGGTGACCATCTCCCACGGTGGCTATGCCAAGACCCAGCCGCTGTCCGCCTACCAGGCCCAGCGCCGTGGCGGCAAAGGCAAGTCGGCGACCGGTGTGAAGGACGAGGACTACATCGAGCACCTGTTGGTCGCCAACAGCCACGCCACCCTGTTGCTGTTCTCCAGCAAGGGCAAGGTGTACTGGAAGAAGACCTACGAGATCCCGGAGGCCTCCCGCGCTGCCCGTGGCCGCCCGCTGGTCAACCTGCTGCCGTTGGAAGAAGGTGAGCGCATCACCGCGATGCTGCAGATCGATCTCGAAGCCCTGCAGCAAAGCGCCGATCCGGATGAAGAGCTGGAAGACGGCGACGAAAGCGTGATCGAAGGCGAAGTGGTCGAAGCGGAAGAAATCGATGAAGAAGAGGGCGACACCCTTGAGTGGGTAGCTGAGCCGACTGGCGCGTACATCTTCATGGCGACTGCTTCGGGTACCGTCAAGAAAACCCCGCTGGTGCAGTTCGCCCGTCCACGCACCAACGGCCTGATCGCCCTGAAGCTCAAAGAAGGTGACACCCTGATTGCCGCGGCCATCACCGATGGTGCCAAGGAAGTCATGATGTTCTCCGACGCCGGCAAGGTGATCCGCTTCGCCGAGAGCGTGGTGCGCGAAATGGGCCGTACCGCCCGTGGTGTGCGTGGCATGAAGCTGGGCAAGGGGCAGCAGATCATTTCGATGCTGATTCCTGAGTCCGGCGCGCAGATCCTCACCGCCTCCGAGCGTGGCTTCGGCAAGCGTACGCCGTTGTCCAAGTTCCCGCGTCGCGGCCGTGGTGGCCAGGGCGTGATCGCCATGGGCACCAAGGGGCGCAACGGTCTGTTGATCGGTGCCATCCAGGTCCAGGAAGGTGAAGAGATCATGCTCATCTCCGACCAGGGTACCTTGGTGCGGACACGGGTTGGCGAGGTGTCCAGCCTGAGCCGTAACACCCAGGGTGTTACGCTGATCAAGCTGGCGGCGGACGAAACGCTGGTCGGCCTGGAGCGTATCCAGGAGCCATCCGAGGAAGAGCTCGACGAGTTGGTCGAGGCGGACCCGGAAGGTGACGCGCCGGAGGCTGTCGATGATGACGGCGCGGGCGCCGAAGAGGCACCGCAAGAGTAAGCACACGCAACAACCCGAACGGGGCGACCAAGGTCGCCCCGTTTGACTGATTGAGCAGGCCGCTCCTACAGGGGCGGGGCCAGCAAGTGACGATTTGTTCTATTTTGGCAGAGCGAGAGTGGATGTGAGCAAACGAGCCTTTAACTTCTGCGCAGGCCCTGCTGCGCTTCCTGACGCTGTCCTGCAGCGCGCCCAGGCCGAAATGCTGGACTGGCATGGCAAGGGCTTGTCGGTGATGGAAATGAGCCATCGCAGCGACGATTACGTGGCCATCGCCGAGAAGGCCGAGCAGGACCTGCGTGACCTGCTGTCCGTCCCCTCCAACTACAAGGTCCTGTTCCTGCAGGGCGGTGCCAGCCAGCAGTTCGCCGAAATCCCACTGAACCTGCTGCCGGAAAACGGTACCGCCGACTACGTCGAAACTGGCATCTGGTCGAAGAAGGCCATCGAGGAAGGGCGTCGTTTCGGCAACATCAATGTCGCCGCCAGTGCCAAGCCCTACGATTACCTGGCTATCCCGGGTCAGAACGACTGGAACCTGACCAAGAACGCGGCTTACGTCCACTATGCGTCCAACGAGACCATTGGTGGCCTGCAATTTGACTGGGTTCCCGAGACCGGCGACGTTCCGCTGGTGGTCGACATGTCGTCCGATATCCTCTCCCGCCCGATCGATGTGTCGCAGTTCGGCCTGATCTACGCCGGCGCGCAGAAAAACATCGGCCCAAGCGGCCTGGTGGTGGTGATCGTTCGCGAAGACCTGCTGGGCCGGGCCCGCAGCAGCTGCCCGACCATGCTCGACTACAAGGTTTCGGCCGACAACGGCTCGATGTACAACACCCCCGCCACCTATTCCTGGTACCTCTCGGGCCTGGTCTTCGAGTGGCTCAAGGAGCAGGGTGGTGTCGAAGCGATGGAGCAGCGCAACCGCGCCAAGAAAGACCGCCTGTACGGCTTCATCGACGCCAGCGACTTCTACACCAACCCGATCAGCATCAATGCCCGTTCGTGGATGAACGTGCCGTTCCGCCTGGCCGACGAGCGCCTGGACAAAGCCTTCCTGGCCGGTGCCGACGCCCGTGGCCTGCTCAACCTCAAGGGCCATCGTTCGGTCGGCGGCATGCGCGCCTCGATCTACAACGCCCTGGGCCTGGAAGCGGTTGAGGCGCTGGTTGGCTACATGGCGGAATTCGAGAAGGAGCACGGCTGATGTCCGAACACGAGTTGAAGGCGCTGCGCGTTCGCATCGACAGCCTCGACGAGAAGATCCTCGAGCTGATCAGTGAGCGCGCCCGTTGTGCCCAGGAAGTGGCCAGGGTCAAGACCGCCACGCTCGCCGAGGGCGAAAAGCCGGTGTTCTACCGCCCTGAGCGCGAAGCAGCTGTGCTCAAGCGGGTCATGGAGCGCAACAAGGGGCCGCTGGGCAATGAAGAGATGGCGCGGCTGTTCCGCGAGATCATGTCGTCCTGCCTAGCCCTGGAAGAGCCGCTGAAAATCGCCTACCTGGGCCCTGAAGGCACCTTCACCCAGGCCGCGGCGATGAAGCACTTCGGCCATGCCGTGATCAGCCGCCCGATGGCGGCCATCGACGAAGTGTTCCGCGAAGTGGCGGCTGGCGCCGTCAACTTCGGCGTGGTGCCGGTGGAAAACTCCACCGAGGGTGCGGTCAGCCATACCCTGGACAGCTTCCTCGAGCACGACATGGTGATCTGTGGTGAGGTCGAGCTGCGCATCCACCACCACTTGCTGGTGGGCGAGAGCACCAAGACCGACAGCATCACCCGTATCTACTCCCACGCTCAGTCCCTGGCCCAGTGCCGCAAGTGGCTGGATGCGCATTACCCGAACGTTGAGCGCGTGGCGGTCTCGAGCAATGCCGAGGCGGCCAAACGGGTCAAGGGTGAGTGGAACTCGGCAGCGATCGCCGGCGACATGGCGGCGAACCTGTATGGCCTGACCCGCCTGGCCGAGAAGATCGAAGACCGTCCGGACAACTCGACGCGCTTCCTGATGATCGGCAACCAGGAAGTGCCGCCGACCGGCGACGACAAGACCTCGATCATCGTTTCGATGAGCAACAAGCCAGGTGCCCTGCACGAGCTGCTGGTGCCGTTCCATCAGAACGGTATCGACCTGACCCGCATCGAGACCCGTCCGTCGCGCAGCGGCAAGTGGACCTACGTGTTCTTCATCGACTTCGTCGGCCACCACCGTGACCCGTTGATCAAGGCGGTGCTGGAGCAGATCAGCCAGGAGGCTGTGGGGCTGAAGGTGCTGGGGTCGTATCCGAAGGCGGTGCTTTGATTGATGGCCTTGGGGGCTGCACAGCGGCCCCAGTGGCCCCACAGACTGTCTTGATTTCTGAACAGGGTTCGCACTCGTGGTAGATGCCGTAACAAACAAACCCGCGCCAATCATCGGGCGCCTGGTCGTCGTAGGCCTGGGCCTGATCGGCGGCTCCTTCGCCAAGGGCCTGCGTGAAAGCGGCCTGTGTCGCGAAGTGGTCGGCGTCGACCTGGATGCCCCCTCGCGCAAGCAGGCCGTGGCCCTGGGCGTGGTCGACCGCTGCGAAGAAGACCTCGCCGCCGCTTGTGTCGGCGCCGACGTCATCCAGTTGGCCGTCCCCATCCTGGCCATGGAAAAGCTCCTCGCGCGCCTGGCCCCGCTCGACCTTGGCAGCGCCGTGATCACTGACGTCGGCAGCGCCAAGGGCAATGTGGTTCGCGCTGCGCGCCAGGTGCTGGGTGAGCGGCTGTCGCGCTTCGTCCCCGGCCACCCGATCGCTGGGTCCGAGCAAAGTGGGGTAGAGGCCTCCAATGCCACCCTGTTCCGCCGCCACAAAGTCATCCTCACGCCGCTGCCGGAAACCGACCCGGTCGCCCTGGCCAAGGTCGACCGCCTGTGGCGCGCACTGGATGCCGATGTCGAACACATGCCGGTCGAGCGCCATGACGAAGTGCTGGCTGCCACCAGCCATCTGCCGCACCTGCTGGCCTTCGGCCTGGTCGATTCGCTGGCCAAGCGCAATGAAAACCTCGAGATCTTCCGGTACGCTGCGGGGGGCTTTCGCGATTTCACGAGAATCGCTGGCAGCGACCCGACCATGTGGCACGACATCTTCCTCGCCAACCGCGAAGCTGTCCTGCGCACGCTTGATACATATCGCAGCGATCTCGACGCCTTGCGCGACGCGATCGATGCAGGGGACGGGCACCAGTTGCTGGGTGTATTCACCCGCGCACGTGTTGCCCGCGAGCATTTCAGTAAAATCCTGGCCCGCCGGGCCTATGTGGACGCTATGAACGCCAACGATCTGATTTTCCTGGCCCAACCGGGTGGCCGCCTGTCCGGGCGAATCCGTGTACCGGGCGACAAGTCGATTTCCCACCGCTCGATCATGCTCGGCTCGCTGGCCGAAGGCACGACCGAGGTCGAAGGCTTCCTCGAAGGTGAGGATGCGCTGGCGACCTTGCAGGCCTTCCGTGACATGGGTGTGGTCATCGAAGGCCCGAACCAGGGGCGCGTGACCATTCACGGCGTCGGCCTGCACGGCCTCAAGGCGCCACCCGGGCCAATCTACGTGGGCAACTCCGGCACCTCGATGCGCTTGTTGTCCGGCCTGCTGGCTGGCCAGGCGTTCGACGTGACCATGACCGGTGACGCCTCACTGTCCAAGCGCCCGATGAACCGTGTGGCCAACCCGCTGCGTGAAATGGGCGCAGTGGTCGAGACCGGCCCCGAAGGCCGCCCACCGTTGACCATTCGTGGTGGTCACAAGCTCAAGGCGCTCACCTACACGCTGCCGATGGCCAGTGCCCAGGTCAAATCGTGCCTGCTGCTGGCCGGCTTGTACGCCGAAGGCAAGACCACCGTCACCGAGCCTGCGCCGACCCGTGACCACACCGAGCGCATGCTGCGTGGCTTTGGTTATGCGGTGCAGACCAATGGCCCGGTGGCGTCGCTGCAGTCCGGCGGCAAGCTCACTGCAACCCGCATCGAAGTGCCTGCCGATATCTCGTCGGCGGCGTTCTTCCTGGTCGCGGCCTCGATCGCCCAGGGCTCGGAGCTGGTGCTCGAGCATGTCGGCATCAACCCGACCCGTACCGGTGTAATCGACATCCTGCGCCTGATGGGCGGCGATATCACCCTGGAGAACCAGCGTGAAGTCGGCGGCGAGCCGGTGGCCGACCTGCGCGTGCGCGGCGCCCAGCTGAAGGGTATCGATATCCCTGAAAACCTGGTGCCATTGGCCATCGACGAGTTCCCGGTGTTGTTCGTTGCCGCGGCCTGCGCCGAAGGGCGCACCGTGCTGCGCGGTGCCGAAGAGCTGCGGGTCAAGGAATCCGACCGTATCCAGGTGATGGCCGACGGCCTGATCAGCCTGGGCGTGAAGTGCGAGCCGACCCCGGATGGCATCATCATCGACGGCGGCCAGATTGGCGGCGGTGAAGTGCACGGCCACGGTGACCACCGAATCGCCATGGCCTTCAGCGTTGCCTCGCTGCGCGCCAGTGCGCCGATCCGTATCCATGACTGCGCCAACGTCGCCACCTCGTTCCCCAACTTCCTGGCGCTGTGTGCCGAAGTTGGCATTCGTGTGGCTGAAGAGGGCAAGTCGTGAACACCCAGGCGCCAGTCATCACCATCGACGGGCCAAGCGGTTCGGGTAAGGGCACGGTTGCCGGGCTGCTGGCCCGCGAGCTGGGCTGGCGGCTGCTGGACTCTGGCGCGCTGTACCGTCTGCTGGCCTTCAACGCGAGCAATCACGGTGTCGACCTGACCAACGAAGAGCTGCTCAAGCAGCTTGCCGCCCATCTGGATGTGCAGTTCATCGCGGCCGAGCCCGGTAAGCTGCAACAGATCATCCTCGAGGGTGAGGACGTCAGTAACGTCATCCGCACCGAAACCGTCGGCGCGGGCGCCTCGATGGTGGCTTCGCTGCCCGCCGTGCGCGATGCATTGCTGATGCGTCAGCGCGCATTCCAGGAAGCTCCAGGCCTGATTGCCGACGGGCGTGACATGGGCACCGTGGTGTTCCCGGATGCGCCATTGAAGGTCTTTCTCACCGCCAGCGCGGAGGAGAGGGCACGTCGCCGTTACCTGCAGTTGAAGGGCAAGGGCGAAGATGTTAGTCTGTCGAGTCTGCTGGATGAGATTCGTGCACGCGATGAGCGTGACACCCAACGTGCAGTGGCCCCGCTGAAACCAGCGGCCGATGCCATTCAGTTGGACTCCACCGAGTTGTCCATCGAGCAGGTGTTGCAACGTATCAGGAGTGAGATCGCACTACGCGACCTTCACTGATAGCCAGGAGAGCAGGCAGGTGCACCAGTCAACGTCCTGCCGGCTTTCCTTTTAAATAACGAAACCCACATTGTCTGGAATGTGGCGATGGGCGTCTGTTTCGCCCGAATCTACAGGAATTAAAATGAGCGAAAGCTTTGCAGAACTCTTTGAAGAAAGCCTGAAAACCCTCAATCTTCAGCCGGGTGCGATCATCACCGGTATCGTTGTCGACATCGACGGCGACTGGGTTACCGTACACGCTGGCCTGAAGTCCGAGGGCGTCATCCCGCTCGAGCAGTTCTACAACGAAGCTGGCGAGCTGACCATCAAGGTCGGTGACGAAGTTCACGTTGCGCTGGACGCGGTCGAAGACGGCTTTGGCGAAACCAAACTGTCCCGTGAAAAAGCCAAGCGCGCCGAGTGCTGGATTGTTCTGGAAGCAGCTTTCGCCGCCGAAGAAGTGGTCAAGGGCGTTATCAACGGTAAGGTTAAGGGCGGCTTCACTGTCGACGTTAACGGCATCCGTGCGTTCCTGCCGGGCTCCCTGGTTGATGTCCGCCCTGTGCGCGACACCACCCACCTGGAAGGCAAAGAGCTGGAATTCAAGGTCATCAAGCTGGACCAGAAGCGCAACAACGTTGTCGTTTCCCGTCGCAGCGTGCTGGAAGCCGAGAACAGCGCCGAGCGCGAAGCCCTGCTGGAGACCCTGCAGGAAGGCCAACAAGTCAAAGGTATCGTCAAGAACCTCACCGACTACGGCGCCTTCGTGGACCTGGGCGGTATCGACGGCCTGCTGCACATCACCGACATGGCCTGGAAGCGCATCAAGCATCCTTCCGAAATCGTTAACGTTGGCGACGAAGTCGACGTTCGCGTTCTGAAGTTCGACCGTGAGCGCAACCGCGTTTCGCTGGGTCTGAAGCAGATGGGCGAAGATCCGTGGGTTGCTATCACTGCCCGCTACCCAGAAGGTACTCGCGTACAAGCTCGCGTTACCAACCTGACCGACTACGGCTGCTTCGCTGAGCTGGAAGAAGGCGTTGAAGGTCTGGTACACGTTTCCGAAATGGACTGGACCAACAAGAACATCCACCCGTCGAAAGTCGTTCAGGTTGGCGACGAAGTGGAAGTCATGGTTCTGGACATCGACGAAGAGCGTCGTCGTATCTCCCTGGGCATCAAGCAGTGCAAGTCCAACCCATGGGAAGACTTCTCCGGCCAGTTCAACAAGGGTGACAAGATCACCGGTACCATCAAGTCGATCACCGACTTCGGTATCTTCATTGGCCTGGACGGCGGCATCGACGGCCTGGTTCACCTGTCCGACATCTCCTGGAACGAAACCGGCGAAGAAGCCGTACGTCGTTTCAAGAAGGGCGACGAGCTGGAAACCGTCATCCTGTCGGTCGATCCAGAGCGCGAGCGCATCTCCCTGGGCATCAAGCAGCTGGAAGACGATCCGTTCTCCAACTTCGTTGCTGTCAATGACAAGGGCGCTATCGTCAAGGGCATTGTGAAAGAAGTTGACGCCAAAGGCGCCATCGTCACCCTGGCCGACGACATCGAAGCCACTCTGAAAGCTTCCGAAATCAGCCGTGACCGCGTTGAAGACGCGCGTAACGTTCTGAAGGAAGGCGAAGAGATCGAAGCCAAGATCATCAGCGTTGACCGCAAGTCCCGCGTTATCAGCCTGTCGATCAAATCGAAAGACGACGCTGAAGAGCGTGAAGCCATCCAGAGCCTGAAAAACGCTCCGGAAGCGGCTGCCGACACCACCATGGCTGCGCTGCTGCGCGAAGCAATGGCCAAGCAGAACTAAGTTCTGTTTGATCGGTAAAAAGGGCGACCCTCGGGTCGCCTTTTTTTTTGTGTTTGCGCGGGTTTTATGGTGTTCGCCGTTAGTTTTGGGGCGCCTGGACGATCGAGCGCCGCCCGCGCGGCGCATCGCGAGCTGCGCTCGCTCCTACGTTTGTTTTGGGCCAGTCATGCCTGTGACAGTCGCGCGCGACCGCCTTGTTTGTACGACGCGATATCGAGCCATGCGCCAAGGCGTTCGCGCGCAAATCTCGCAGGAAAAACTGGCCCGCAACAAACGTAGGAGCGAGCGCAGCTCGCGATGCGCCGCGCGGGCGGCGCTCGATTGCCGTGTCACCGTAAATCCACAGCAGAACACCCATAGGCCCTTGCCGGCTAGACCATTCTTGTAAAACTTCAATCTTGAATTTTTTTATTAAGTCAAGAACCACCCTGTTCAAATCCTTCCCGGCGTGCTACAAACTGGTTAAGCAATGATCTAGCTGCTTGATAACGAAGGGAAAAATATGACGAAGTCGGAGCTGATCGAACGTATTGTCACCCATCAGGGGCTGCTCTCCTCGAAGGATGTGGAGCTAGCCATCAAGACCATGCTTGAGCAGATGTCACAATGCCTCGCCACGGGCGATCGCATCGAGATTCGCGGTTTTGGCAGCTTCTCGCTGCACTATCGTGCGCCCCGTGTCGGCCGCAACCCCAAGACCGGCCAGTCGGTCAGCCTCGAAGGCAAATTCGTGCCGCACTTCAAGCCCGGCAAAGAGCTGCGTGATCGGGTCAATGAAGAAGACGAGGCTGAAGCCTGATCAACCAAGGAGCAATCTGATGCGGAACCTCAAGCGCGCCCTGGCGGCGGTGTTCGTGCTGTTGTTGGCGGCTGTGGTGCTGTTCTTCGTGCTGGAGAATCAGCAGGCTGTCTCGCTGGTCCTGTTCGGCTGGGCGGCACCGGCCGTGCCGGTTGCGGTGCTCGTGCTGGCGGCGCTGGTCGTCGGGTTGGCGGTCGGCCCACTGCTGGGCGCCTACGGTGTGCAGCGCAGCAAACGCAAAATTCGCGCTTCTGCCCGTGAGGCGGCACTAAGCGGTAACTAAGGAAATTTCTTACGCATGCTTGGGGCATTTCCTCTATGCCTGGAACGGCTGTCGTGAAGTAATAGCGGACTTCATTGTCGGCCCAGGCGAGTACGCGGCAGCATGGAATTCCCCGTCCTTTCTCATCATGGCGGCACCCGAGGTGTCACCGGGTCTTGTCACCAGCTTCACCTTGACCACGGTGTCAGCCTGCTGATCGATTGCGGTCTGGAGCAAGGTGCCGATGCGTCGCCGGGCGCAGAGTCCGCCCCCCTTGGTTTCGACGTGGGTAGCGTTCAGGCGCTAATCCTCACCCACGTGCACATCGACCATGTTGGCCGTATTCCGGCGCTGCTGGCAGCCGGCTACCGAGGCCCCATTTTCTGTAGCGAACCTTCTGCAAAGCTTCTTCCGCTGGTGTTGGAGGATGCGTACAGGTTGAGCATCAGTCGTGAACCGGTACACGTGGCACATTATCTCGACATCCTTGATGCGCTGATCATATCGGTGCCGTTCGGGCATTGGCATGATGTTGTCGAACGCGCTGGTGTCGACTGCCGCATCCGCTTGCAGCGCGCTGGCCACCTGCTGGGCTCTGCCTATGTAGAGTGCGATGTGCGCTTGGTTGGGGGTGATAGTCGTTGGGTGTTCTCGGGGGATCTGGGCAGCGGTCGTAATCCCATGTTGCGCCCTGTGCAGCCGCCAGAACGTGCCGACGTGCTCGTACTCGAAAGCACCTATGGTGACCGTCTGCACCCGCAACGCAGCAATCGCCGGCAGCAGTTGGAAACCGCCATCGATCATGCGCTGGCAGACCACGGAACCCTGCTTATCCCCGCATTCAGTCTCGGCCGGACCCAGGAATTGCTGTACGAGATCGAGGACATCCTGCATCACAAGTCATTGCTGTCTGATACGGCAGCATCCGCGCGCGATGGCCTCGATTGGTCACAGTTGCCCGTCATCCTCGACTCGCCGTTGGCACAGCGCATCACCAGCGCCTACCGTGAACTGCACGATTACTGGAGCTCCGAGGCCAGGGAGCGCGTGGGTGAGGGGCGCAATCCGCTGGGGTTCGACCAACTCGTTGCCGTTGATACCCATGCCCGGCACCAACAGGTGGTCAATTACCTCAAGAGTACGGGCCGCCCAGCGATCGTGCTAGCGGGTAATGGCATGTGCTCGGGCGGCCGTATCGTCAACTACCTGAAGGCGATGCTGGAAGATCCGCGGCATGAGGTGCTTTTTGTTGGCTATCAGGCAAAAGGCACGCCTGGCGCCGCCATACAGGCAAGCGAAGGCAAACAGGACTTGGTGCAGATTGATCTGGACGGGCAGGGGTATGAGATACGTGCGAAGGTGATGACCGTCGAAGGCTACTCGGGGCATGCCGACCAGGCGGGGCTGGTGCGGTTCGCTTCGCAAGGCCCGCAGCCGGCCAGGCGTGTGGTGCTGGTTCACGGTGAGCAGGCGGCAAAAAAAACCTTGGGCAAGGCTATTGAAGCGCAATCCAAGCAGCAGGGATATACGGTATCGGTCAGTGTTCCTTGACGGGCCGGGCTATGCACAGAGGCAGGTTGGCAATTTCGCCAAATAGGGATCTATCTCCACACTGGGCGGCGAAATGCTACGTACGATCCGATGGATGGCAGCTTTTTTTCACGCGTGTGTGGAACTTGCAATCGCAAATGAGAGACTTATCGTGGGTGTTGCGCCAAGGGGTTGAAGCCGCTGGCGCAGGGTAGTAGCTTGATGGCCGTGTGTTGGCATGGGTTGCAGCAAAACATTAGCAAGCTACAGTTTATTAATTGATGGCCAAAGGATGGCGATCCTTGGGTAACTACAATAACATGCGTCAACATCGGGAAGTGGCTAGGACAATAGTAGTGGGCTGCTTGTCTCCTGGTATTCCGAGGTTCGTGGAATGGCGGTGGATTAGTGGTGATGGCGAAATGGTTGTATTCCGCAGGCCAGCGCTTGCCATCTGATAGCATCCGCGCCCGCTACCGCGAGGGTTCAGGGCACTTCATGCAGCACCGATACCGCCACGCCCAGAAGGATAAGTCAGTGTGACGCAAGCCCCTTTGAAAATTGCTGTGGTCAGCCAGTATTTCTACCCTGAGAACTTCATCATCAATGATATCGTTCGGGAGTTGAGTGCGCTGGGCGTGCATGTTGAAGTGTTCACGGGCAAACCTAACTATCCAGGTGGAGAGGTTTTCCCAGGTTATACCGCCAATGATCCTGTCGAAGATCGCTTCGCCGACACGGTTACAGTTCACCGTGCGCCCCTGCGGCCGCGCAAGCACGGTGGGGCGAAAAACCTCATCCTTAATTACCTGTCGTTTGTTGCCAATGGTGTCAGGTATTTCAGGCGCCACGCAAAGCGCAGCAAGTTCGATATCTATTTCGTCTTTGCGCCGTCACCGATCATTTCCGTCATCCCTGCCCTCGCCATGAAGCGCGTACACCGCGCGCCGGTTTTTCTGTGGGTTCAGGATCTGTGGCCAGAAAGCCTGGAAGCTACCGGCTTCGTGCGTAACAAGTTCCTCCTGTCCATTGTCGGGCTGCTGGTGCGCGGGCTGTACTGGGCGGTCGATGTGTTGTTGGTGCAGTCGCGGGCGTTCATCGAGCCGGTCAAGCGCTATGCGCGGGCAGACAAGATCAACTACTACCCCAATTCCTACCTGCAGCAAGACGAGTCTGGCGAAGTCAGCCCCTTGCCCGAATCGCTGACGGCACTGCTGCGAGCACATTTCTGCGTCGTCTTTGCCGGCAACCTGGGCAGTGCCCAGGGGCTGTCAACCGTCATCGAAGCCGCACGTATCCTGCAGGCCGAGCAGTCGCAAGCCAGGATCGTGATGGTTGGCACGGGTAGCAAGGCGGCATGGCTGAGCGAAGAAAAACACAAGTGGGGGCTGGATAACCTGATCATCACCGGAGCCTACCCGCGGTCGGCAATGGCTGAACTCTTCGCGCTCAGTTCGGCGTTGCTGGTTACACTCAAGCGTGATGAGATTTTCAGTTTTACAATTCCAAGCAAGGTGCAGGCTTATCTGGCAGCCGGCCGGCCGATCATTGGTTGCCTGGACGGCGAGGGTGCCCGCGTGATCAACGACGCTGGCGCCGGTATAACCTGCCCGGCGCAAGACGGTGCCGGGCTCGCAGCCTGCATACAGTCGATGCAGACGATGCCCATGGAGCGGCGCGAGCAGATGGGCGCCAAGGCACGTGCCTACTTCTTGAAACATTTCGAACTCAGGGCGCAGTGCAAGACACTGGTGCGAATGTTCGAACAACGGATTGAACAGGACAAGACGACGCGATGAACATATTGGTATTGGGTGTCTCGGGCATGTTGGGGAGCGCCGTCTTCCGGTATTTCTCGGCGAATTCACAACATCGTGTATTGGGCACCCTGCGGTCCTCGTCCGCGCTCAGGCATTTCACGCCACAACAGTCAGAGTGCCTGTTGACCGGGGTCGACGTGCTCGATGCCGACGCGCTGATGGCGGCGTTTGCCAAAGCCAGCCCCGACGTGGTGATCAACTGCGTGGGCCTGATCAAGCAACTGGCCGATGCCAAGGACCCGCTGACCGCCTTGCCCATCAACGCCATGCTGCCTCATCGGCTGGCAACCTTGTGCCGGGTAGCGGGCGCGCGCCTGATCCATGTCAGCACCGACTGTGTGTTTTCAGGTACCAAGGGCATGTACCGTGAGCAGGATGAGTCCGATTGCACCGACCTGTACGGTAAATCCAAGTTCATCGGCGAACTGCATGACCTGGACGATGCGGTGACGCTGCGCACTTCGATCATTGGCCATGAATTGCAGAGCAACGCCTCGCTGGTTGACTGGTTCCTGTCCCAGCAAGGCAGCGTCAAAGGTTTCAACAAAGCGATCTTCTCTGGGCTGCCGACTGCCGAGCTGGCCCGGGTCATGCTGGAGTACGTGATTCCAAACCCCACCTTGAAGGGGCTTTATCACGTCTCGGCCGAGCCTATCGACAAATATGAGCTGCTCAAGCAAGTGGCGCAGGTATACGGCAAGGACATCCAGATCGTGCCGGATGACAAGCTGGTGATCGACCGCTCGCTGGACTCCTCGCGTTTTCGCGCCGATGCCGGCTACCAGCCGCCAACCTGGCCGGCGCTCATAGAATTCATGCACGCACAGCGTCAATAACGTATTACAAGGAGCGCACACGTGTTCGATAACAAAATTCTAATGATCACCGGTGGTACCGGCTCTTTCGGCAATACGGTACTCAAGCGTTTTTTAAACACCAGGGTCAAGGAAATCCGCGTCTTCAGCCGTGACGAGAAGAAGCAGGAAGACATGCGTATCGCCCTGGGTAATGACAAGGTGAAGTTCTACATCGGCGACGTGCGCGACTATCAAAGTGTTGCCGAGGCGATGGTCGGGGTCGACTACATCTTCCATGCCGCAGCGCTCAAGCAAGTACCGTCCTGCGAGTTCTACCCCATGGAAGCGGTCAAGACCAATGTCATCGGCACCGAGAACGTGTTGAACGCGGCCATTGCCAATGGCGTGAAGCGCGTCGTGGTACTCAGTACCGACAAGGCGGTGTACCCGATCAATGCGATGGGCATCTCCAAGGCCATGGCCGAAAAGCTCATGGTCGCCAAGTCGCGGATGATCCCTCAGCAAGGCCCGGTGATTTGTGCGACCCGTTACGGCAACGTCATGGCTTCGCGTGGCTCGGTAATTCCGCTGTTTGTCGACCAGCTCAAGGCCGGTAACGAGCTGACGGTGACAGACCCGAACATGACGCGCTTCCTCATGTCGCTGGAAGACTCCGTCGACCTGGTGCTGCACGCATTCGAAAATGCCGAGCAGGGCGACATCTTCGTGCAGAAAGCGCCAGCGTCGACCGTCGCAGACCTGGCAGAAGCACTCAAGCAGCTGTTCAAGCGGGAAAACCCGGTAAAAGTGATCGGCACCCGCCATGGCGAGAAGCTCTATGAGTCGCTGATTTCCAGGGAAGAGATGGCCAAGGCCGATGACATGGGCCGTTACTACCGCATCCCTGCCGACAACCGCGACCTGAACTACAAGAAGTACTTTGTCGAAGGCGAGCAGCATATCTCCGAGCTCGATGACTACACCTCCCACAATACCGAGCGGCTTGATATCGAGGGCATCAAGGCCCTGCTGCTGAAACTCGACTACATCCAGGAAGAACTCAATGCTTAAGGTCATGACCCTGGTCGGTACTCGGCCCGAATTGATCAAGATGAGCCGCGTCATCGCTGAACTCGATGAGCAGGCTAACCACATCCTGGTGCACTCCGGGCAGAACTACGACTACGAGCTCAACCAGGTGTTCTTCGACGACCTGGGCATTCGCAAGCCGGACCACTTCCTGGGCGCCGTGGGTACGACGGCGGCCGGTACGATCGCCGAAGTGATTGCCAAGTCGGATGAAATCTTCGAGCTGGAAAAGCCCGATGCGCTGCTGCTTTACGGCGATACCAATACTTGCCTGGCGGTAATTGCCGCCAAGCGTCGGAAGATTCCTGTTTTCCATATGGAAGCGGGTAACCGCTGTTTCGATCAGCGCGTGCCGGAGGAGCTCAACCGCAAGGTGCTCGACCACCTCAGCGACATCAACATGGTACTGACCGAGCATGCCCGGCGTTACCTGCTGGATGAAGGTATCCGCCCGGAAACCATCATCAAGACCGGCTCGCACATGCAGGAAGTGCTCGACTACTACCGGCCGCGGATCGATGCCTCGACGGTGCTGGAGCGCGAGGCGCTGGAGGAGGGCAAGTACTTCATCGTCAGCACGCACCGCGAAGAGAACGTCGACACGCCGCAGAACTTGCGCGACCTGCTTGCCTCGTTGCGCGCGCTTGCCGATGCCTATGGCCATCCGATCATCGTCTCGACCCACCCACGCACCCGCAAGCGCCTCGAAGACCTGGGCGAGAGCCTCGATCACCCGCTGATCCGCTTCGTCAAACCCTACGGCCTGCTGGACTACATCCGCCTGCAGATGGGTGCGTTGTGCGTGCTCTCCGACAGCGGGACCATTACCGAAGAGGCTTCGCTGCTCAATCTTCCAGCAGTGACCATTCGTAATGCCCATGAGCGGCCCGAAGGCATGGACGAAGGTACCCTGATCATGTGCGGCCTCACGCCGGATCGCGTACTGGATGCCGTTCGCGTGGTGATCAGTCAGCATGACCGCACCCAGCGGGTGATACCGGTTGTGCAGGACTACCTCGGCGGCCCGGTGTCCAAGCAGGTCGTGCGTATCGTCTACAGCTACACGGACTACATCAACCGCACGGTCTGGTCCAAGTAAAGCACCTCGCCAAGGCTGCCCGTCGGTTGATCGCGGGCAGCCCTGCATCTCTGCCGTGCCCAGCACCGGCATGCCCCGGCGTGCCGCCCACTGACCCCCGCAATGCCTGCCCCTCTGTTACGCGAGGCCCGGTGGTGCGACCGAGTGGGGCAAAGGCGACTGCCGAAACAGGCCGCATGGAGGATTGAACAGCACATGAACAAGCTGGTGGTTATTGGGGGAAGCGGCTTTGTCGGCCGGCACTTCCTTGATTCATGCAGTGCACTTCGTGACACCGAAGTCGTCTATGCGATTCACCGTACCGAACCTGACTGGTTGTGCGCCGCCAATGTGCGCATCGAACGGTTCGATGTGGATGACCCCGAATCGCTGGCGGTCATCCTGGCGCCCGGTTGTACCGTGATCAACCTGCTCAGGCCGGATGGCAGCGGCTGGTTCGAACCTGCCATCGTCAATGTGCTGAAAGCCTGCGAGCAAGTGCGGGTGAAGCGCTACGTGCATGTATCCAGTATCGATGTCTTCGGCGCTGCCCCGGACCCGGTGGTCGATGCCGCTACCCCGATCCAGCCCCGAACCCCCTACGAGCGCGAGCATGCCGCTGCCGAGGCCTTGGTGCGGGCGGTGGCGGCCAGCCGTTTTGAAGTACTGGTGCTGCGCCTGGGTGCGGTGTTTGGCGATGGTGGGTTGAACATCGTGTCGTTCGTGCGTGAAGTTTCCAGTGCCCCGGCCTGGAAGCTGGGCTTGCGCCGGGTGCTGTACGGGCCGCGGCGGATGCACCTGGTCAGTGTCGAAAAGGTGGGGCAGACGTTGGTGTTCGTGGCGCAAGTGCCCGAGATACGTCAAGGCGAGGTGGTGCTGGTGACCGATGATGCGGCGGCCGAGAACAACTTCGGCTACCTGCAGGATGCCCTGCTGAAGGCATTCGGGCGGCCATCGATCAGCTACCTGCCGCATGTGCCCCAGGCCTTGTTAGGGCTGCTGCTACGCCTGCGCAAGGTCAGCAATGCCAACCCCATGCGACGCTTCAGCGAAGCCCGGCTTGCCGAATGGCGGCAACCCCCGACGGCAGACTTCAAGCAACAACTGCACCGCTACATTGCAGTGCTCAAGGAGTCGGCATGAAGGTACTGCTGGTCAACATTTCACTCGATGCCAAGCTGGGCGGTGGCACGGCCGAGCGTACCCGCCACCTGGCCACCCATCTGGCAAAGGCGGGGAGCGGTTGTGCAGCCATCGCCATGACCGGCAACTCCTGGCAGCGCGAGTTCGATGAGCACGGCGTGCAAAGCTACATCACCGGCCGTATCGGCCGGCACTTTCCCATCCCGTTGCTCAACCCCTGGCGTGCCTGGCGCCTAGTGCGGAATGCCGATGTGCTGCACATCATGGGTTACTGGAACCTGCTGAGCGTGGCCATGGGCCTGCTCGCGCTGTTCGCAAGGCGCCCCTACGTTTTGTGCCCGGCAGGGGAATTCGCTTCGGTGGGGGCGCCATCAACGATCAAGAAAGCCTTCCACTTGAGCGTCGGGCGCTGGCTGATCAAAGGCGCCTCGGGCTTCATCGCGATTACCGACCTGGAGCAGGGCGTGATCGCGCAGGTAGCTGACGTCCCTCAGGCCAGTGTGCCGGTGATCGGCAATGCCGTGGCCGAGCCAGGCGAGCAGCAACAGGCACCCACCGTCGTTGTTCCCGACGAACCCTTCATTCTGTTCATGGGGCGGCTAGCCCCGGTCAAGGGGCCGGATTATCTGATTCAGGCCTACCTCGATACGCCGGCCGCGCAGCGGTACCCGCTGGTGATGGCGGGGCCGGATTTTGGCATGCAACAAGCACTGCAGGCACAGGTGAGCGCGTCAGGGTTGGCCGAGCGGATCCACTTCATCGGTTTTCTGAATGAGGCGCAACGCACCCAGGTCTATCGCCAGGCGATGCTGCTGGTCATCCCGTCGCGCTCGGAAGCCATGTCGCTGGTTGCACTGGAGGCAGGGGTGGTCGGGCTGCCGGTACTGCTGACCGACACCTGCGGGTTCAACCAGGTCGAGGATGTACAGGGCGGCATGGTGGTTCCAGCCAATGCCGAGGGCATCGCTTCAGGGCTGCAACGGATGCTGGAAGATGAGGCTGAGCTCAAGGCCAAGGGCGCGCGGCTCAAAGCCTTCATCCTTGAGCATTACACCTGGTCGGCGACGGTTCAGGTCATGCTGCGTCGCTTCACCCAACTGCTGCGCAGTGGGTCGATGAAGGATTGAGGTTGCGCCGTGCACGTAGCATGGGCTACGTGCACGGCGTCAGCGGCTTCAGGTAGCTGGCTGCTGCAGGTTCGATGCAGACTTGCGGCGCCCGGCCAGGGTCGAGCTGCAGATGAACATGGTGAAGGCATAGGGCATCCAGACGATGGGCCGCTGGTAGATGCTCAGCGCGAACAGCACGAAGAACAGCAACACCCACAACCGGCGCTTGGCATTGTGCGTAATGGCCAAGGTCAGGCTGATCATGCTCAGGGCGAACAACAGCGCCCCTATCAGGCCGAAGTCCGTGAGCAATCGCGTGACAACCTGGGACACCCCGCCATACACCACGCTGGAGTCAGCGCCCATGCCGAACAGCAGGGTTTTGGTGTCAGCATCGAAATAGCGCGCCAACAGTTTGTCCATTTCCGGCAGCGACCGGTTATTGAGGTACTGAGTCTGGCGAAGGTGCTGCTCTGGCTGCTGGGCTGCCGGCACTTGCGGCGTTGTCGCAGCATCATTGGCTGACCCGTTGGCGGAGTCGGCGGCGGGTGAGAACAGTAGATCCCCACTCTGAGTCACTGCTTTTTCATCGGCTGCCTGCGTGGCTGCCTGCGCGACAGGTGGCGGCGGTGCGCTGGGCTTGATGATGCCCAGCACCAGCAGGCCGAACAGGCCAAGCACGGCCAAGGGCAGCAACGTGATCGGTGAACGGGCCTGTACCAGGCGGAACAGGAAGCCCAGCGATGCCATGACGATAAAAGCCAGCGAGAACGACAGCACGCCGCCGACGAAGATGATCAGAAACGGGAAGGGCTTGAGGCGGAACCGGTTGCCCGCCAACAGGAAGGCGGCGAGGGTGCCGACCATGCCGGGTTCATCGTACATCGCGCACAGCCGATACAGTTCGCCTCCCCAGGGAAGCGACAGGTTGTTGCCCGACAACAGCAACGCGCCCGGGGCATGCAAGTAGTACCCGCCCGCTTCGGCCATTGTCGGGTTGAGCAGGGGCACGCGGTCCAGCGTAATGGGGATGTTGGCGATGGCGCACAGGGACACAACGATGCCGGGGATCAGGCTGATAGCAAAGATCCAGCCAAACCACTGCAGCACCTTGCCGCGTCGCTGGTCGGAAAACACACACAATGCCATCAGCGTTGGGAGTACGAAATACCAGCGTGTGGTGGTGCCGTCGATCTTGGGCAGCATGCTGATATAGACCACGAACAGGCAGATCAGGATGAACCCTGGCAGCTCGCGCCGGCGTGGCCGATCACCGAGCAGGAATGCAACGACGGCCAGGCAACCTGAGAGCAGCCCTGCAACCGCCATATGGCGCAACGAATACCAGAGAAAATACGGGTTCAGCGTCACCCATGCACACAGCGCAAAAAGCGGCGCTACGCATGCATCGAGGGACGGGGTCGCGCTGTAAGTCCTGATAGCTGCTGTCATCGTAGGGGATCTGCCTGATCACACCTGGGCATGCCGCTTGCTGGGTTCAGCAGCGGCATGTGCCTGGTCTGTAATAATGAGGGTTGACCTAACTGTGACAAAAGTTGAGCGAAAGTGTGCGGTGCAAAACACGACGTTCGTCGGAATTTTCTTACAACTGCGACAGGGGCTAAGGGGTCGGTATGAGGGATGCCTGACCTGGCCGTGGCGCAGTCACCAGGATGCGTGCCAGATATAACCCTGCGATGAAACCCACCAGTTCGATCAGGAAGAAGAACTGCACGCGGGGGAAGTTGGTTTGCACCACCAGATACGCCAACGCTACGCCTATGGTGGCTTGGGTGAAGATATTGCCGACCAGCTGGCTGGCCAGCCGTTCGGCCAGGGTGCCGACCAGGAACAACAACGCCAGGCCTCCTGCCAGCAAGGCAAGATTACCGCTGTAGAGCAGGATGGCAATCGGGCCCGGAATGGTCATGAAGGTGAAGTTTTCGAAGGTCTGGTACTGCGCATCCGACATCCGCTGGTAGATTGCCTGGGTGCCGCTTTCCGGGCGCTCGGCGAGGCTGCGGACAAACAGCGGCCAGCCGGTGTCCTCGTGGCTGACGACCGCCAGTACGCCTTCCAGGCCTACCCAACGGTCCACCACCAGCTTGCTCAGTTCCATGAGCATGCCTTTCCAGCGTTCGCGCTTGATCTGGGCTGTTTCTTCGGGTGGCATCACAGGCAGCGGTACTGCCTGGGCGGCGATGCGCAACAACGGCATGGCGGGGGCGAGCATGGCCGTGACGGCTTGGGCGGCGTCGGCGGGGACCAGGGTCATGCCGCTGAGCGCGAGGTTCGGTTGGGCGCTGGTTTGGTTGGCGGCGCTGGCCAGTAGCTGGCTGCTGACGGCAACCGGCGCCCCGACCGGCCTGGCCTGGGCGAACGAATGCAGGCGATCGGCGGAAACCAGCAGCAGCGAAGCCACGAACAGCGCTGCGGTGACGGCCAGGATCCTGACCCACTGGACCACGCGTAACGCCGTGACCAGCTCACGGCTGTGGGTAAGGTAGACCACGAATGGAGCCGCGACGTGGAGGATCATCTGCGCCCGGCTGCCCATGGACACCGCCGTTATCGCGCCTTCCAGAATGAGAATGTAGAACAGCACCTCCAGCTTCATCCTGCGTGCCTGCACCAGCCAGTAACCCAGGGTGGCCAGAAGGATCAGGTTGCCCCAGGCGATCATGAACGATACCAGCACATAAACGACGCTGGGCAGCTTGAGGGCGGGTTCGGTGCCTACCTTGAGAATGGCGTACTTGAAGTTGAGTGCCAGCAGCAGGCCAGTCAGCGCCAACGCCAGCCACAGGGCGGGCACCAGCAGTGCCCGGGGCTTGTCGACAGAGATGGCCACCGGGGGCCGCTGGCGTGAGGCGATGGTTTGGCAGACCAGCAGTGTGGCGAAGGTGATGTTCAGCGCCATCAGCGCGGCGTCCCACAACTGCGGTGAGTCGTCGAAGGCGCCTATCGGTTCGATAAACTGGGTATCCAGAATGAAGTGCAGCACCAGCTTTGCCCAGCAGCCAAGGATCAGAAAGGCCAGCAGGAAGAACGAAAAGAAGCTGGTGCGGTTGTTCAGCACGCTGCGCACCAGCAGCGCCGCCAGCGCGCCATTGAGCAACAGCGGCAGCAGCGAGGCAGGATAATTCAAGGCTGCCGCGACCGTGGCAATGGCCACGATCATCATCGCCGTGGCTTGCAGGTAGCGATTGCCCAGCAAGTGCCCTTGGACAGCTTGAATCATTGACGCACCCCGGTGTTGCTGTTCAGTTGAGTGTTGCGCAGACACTGCCCTGGCCAATGTTCAGGCTTTGGATTTAGGCCTGACGATGGTCAATACATAGCTGACCATCTTGCGCGACAGGAGCGATGAAGGGTCGAGCAGGGCCGCCTTGCCCATGCGCGCCAGGAACAGCGCATAGCGGCCAGAGAAGCCGTGCATGAAGCCAGACAGCATCAGGGCATTGGCCAGCGCCTTGCGCTTCCAGCCCAGGATGGAGGGCGACAGCCCGCGCGTCTGGTACAGGCTGTTGATTACCCGCAGCGGCTCGTCGGAGCGTTCGGCGTTGCAGGGGTTGTAAGTGGTCGAGCCGGAATGGATGCGAAAATCTGCAAGCGGTGTAGGCACGCGGGTAAATGGCCCGTGTTGGCAAAGGCGCAGAAAGAAGTCCATGTCTGGGATGTTGCGCAGGCCAGTGTTCCAGCCGCCCACCTGCTCCCACACCGAACGGCGGAACAACGCCCCCGGCCCAGGCAGGCACTGGAAGTTGGCGATCAGCAGGCGCTCTTCATAATCAGGGGTGTGCACGGTGCGTACAGGTTTGGAGTCTTCGTCGATGACGCAGAAGTCCGGGTAGGCCAGCACCGCCTCGGGCGCTTGGGCCATGGCAGCGACAATGGCCTCGACCGCGCCCGGATGCAGCCGATCATCAGCGCTGAGGTAGCCCAGCAGCTCACCGCTGCTCTGTTGCCAGCCAAAGTTCATCGCTGCGCTCTGCCCGGCGTTGGCCTGCCGATAGCGAATGAAATTGCCTGGGTGCTGCTCGAGCAGGGCAGGGGTCTCGTCGCTCGAACCATCGTCGACGACGATCAGCTCGACATGCGGATAGGTCTGCGCAAGCACACTGTCGATCGCATCCAGCACATAACGCCCAGTATTGTAGGTAGGAATGACGATCGAAACCTTGGGCTGTATGTTACTGGCGACCATGAGAGACCTTTCGACGGTAATAAAGGCGCACGAAGCGGCGCAATGAAGTGTAATCCGCGGTGGTGTTCAGATTGAATATCCGCTTGACGCAATAGATTTGCGCCAGTGACTGGCAGACCCCGCCGAGGCTGTATACCACGGCTAATCCGATGATTCCATACAGCCACATCGCCAGTAGCCCGGCGGCGATCATGCACGCGCCACTGACTACCGAAATGCGCATGGCGACATGTTGTTTCTGCAGCATCATCAGTACGAAGCCGGCAGTGCCGGCGTAGGTCTGCGCCAGTTGCGACATGCCCAATATGGCGAAAATATAGTAAGCATCGGCATAATCGCTG
>NZ_JANIAG010000279.1:0-4209 GCF_028682155.1 Pseudomonas sp. 39004 | reverse complement strand
TCTCTTGCCGGTCCGGCGCCCCGGCAAGGCCGCTCCTACAAAAGCATGCCGACGCTGTGCTGGGCCTACTCGCGGGCCAGTTCCGTCAGGTGGGCAATCGCTTCTTCGCTCTTGAGCACCAGCACATCCCCTTCGAGCGAGTCGAGCACCACCTCCGACGTATTGCCGATCAATGCACCAGAAATCCCCGTGCGGGCCACCGTGCCGATCACCGTGACCACGGCGCCGAACTTCTTCTCGGTATGGGGTATCAGCACATCGGCCGGGCCTTCGGCGACATGCAGGCGTTCATCGCTGATGTCGAACTCGGCCTGAAACGCGCGGCAGGCTTCGCGGTAGCGCTCTGCAATGGTCTCGCTGAGCTGGTAGACCGGGTCCGCAGCCGACAACATGGGAGAGGGGTGCGCACTGATGACGTGCAACTGACCTTTCGCCAGGCCGGCAATGGCATAGCCATGGTCGATGATGCTCGCGTGCAACCGGCGGTGATCCTCATCCTGGTTGCCGACATCCACGGCCGCCAGAATTACCCCGCCCGTCCATGGCCGCTCGGTTTTTACCATCAGCACCGGGCTGGGGCACAGGCGCAGCAACTTCCAGTCGCTGGGCGTCAGCAGTGCTTTTTTCAGGGGGTTGTCCGGCCGGTGCTCCTTGATGACCAGCTCGCAGCCTTCAGCTTGCTGCACCGCGATGATCGACTCGTGAAGGGTGTCGTGCCAGGCCTGCTCCGAGGTCACGTTGTCATACCCGTCATCGTGCAACTGGCTGCACAGCAGGCTGAGCAGCGCGCTGTGGTCCTGTTTCTTGTCACACATCAACAGGTGCAGGCGCGCGCCGGTCACCCCCGCGATCAGCTTGGCGCGGGTCAAAGCCCGGCTGTGGGCATGCGCGGGGTCGAGGACGACGAGGATGCTGCGGACGGCTTGCATGGGCTTGAGCTCCGTTCAAAGATGGCGGCCAATGCCTGACTATAGTCGGCGCCCCACCCGCCGCCGTTTGATGTACATCAAGCATAGTCACTGGCGCTGCCGCTTGCCGCCGGTATAATCGCCGGCCCTGCCTGTTCTGTCTGGTTGCACGTTTATGTCCTTGATCCCCGAAATCGACGCCTTTCTTGGCTGCCCGACCCCAGATGCCTGGATCGAAGCGGCGCTTGCCGACCAGGAAACCCTGCTGATCGACCACAAGAACTGCGAGTTCAAGGCCGCCAGCACCGCCTTGAGCCTGATCGCCAAGTACAACACGCACCTTGACCTGATCAACATGATGTCGCGCCTGGCCCGCGAGGAGCTGGTGCACCATGAGCAGGTGTTGCGCCTGATGAAGCGTCGGGGTGTGCCTTTGCGCCCGGTGTCGGCCGGGCGTTATGCCTCGGGCCTGCGCCGCCTGGTGCGTGCCCATGAACCGGTCAAGCTGGTGGATACCCTGGTGGTGGGGGCCTTCATCGAAGCACGCAGTTGCGAGCGCTTTGCCGCACTGGTGCCGCATCTGGATGAAGAGCTGGGTACCTTCTACCACGGCTTGCTGAAGAGTGAAGCGCGCCATTACCAGGGCTACCTGAAGCTGGCCCATCAGTATGGTGAGGCAGCGGACATTGCCCGCCGGGTGGAGCTGGTACGTGAGGCCGAGGCCGAACTGATCCAGTCACCGGACCAGGAGCTGCGCTTCCACAGCGGTATCCCGCTGGCGCAGGCCGCCTGAAACCCATCAGGCGGCGCTGCGGCCGTTAGCGCTGCTTAGTAACGGCGGCCCAACAACAGGCCTACCACCAGGCCGAAACCTGCGGACACGGCAACGGTCTGCCAGGGGTGGCCGCCGATGTAGTCCTGGGTGGCATCCACCACCGGCTGGGCCTTGTCACGCACATTGCTCGCCGCCTGGCGGGCCTGGCGCAGCTTCAGGCTGACTTGGGCGCGCAGGGTTTCTGCCTCCTCGCCAACCAGGGCTGCGCTGTCGTTGAGCAGCTTTTCGGATTCTTCGATCAATGCCTGCAGTTCGCTGAAGACCTGATCCTTGATCTGATCGCTGGCGGCTTGTGCGGCGTTTTTTCGGGCCATGAACTCATCCTCGTCAATGGGGGGTGAACAATGGATGCCGGCGCGTCGGGAAAGTTGCGCCGGCTTTCCGGTGACGCGTCGCTACGGTGTAAGATAGCGGCCATTTTCAACAGGCAGGTACCTTCATGAGTTTCAATCTGGCCAACAAGAGCTTCGAGGAACGGGCGCAGATCGAGGCAGAGAAGGCGCGGTTGTTCGAAATGTGGCAGAGCAACCTGGGCAAGGCCAAGGGCGAAGCGGCCCGGCTGATTTCCGAAAAGCCACGGCGCAAGGGCAAATGGGCCGAGTGGGTGCGTGCCGAGCTTGAAGGCATGTCGCCGCCCGAATACGCCAGCATGGTGCGCAGTGAGGTCAACAAGATGATGGCCGCCGCCAACAACAGCCGCTGAGGCTGTCTACCCGCCAGCGCCCGCAGCCGTCGGCAAATCCAGCGTGCCTTCGTCGGTGAAGCGGACGGTGCCCAGCAACCCGCCTGCCAGTTTGCCGCGCAGTACATAGGGTAACCCTTGCAGCGAATTGCGCTGGCCCAGGCCATAGGCTTGGCGCAGGAAGGAGAACGCGGTGACGCTGACCGGCACCACGATTACCGCTTCGTCGAACCGGCCTATATGCCCCTGCTGGTCACTCACACCGGCGGCCAGCGGCTGGCCGTTGACCTGCAGGTCGAGCGCGATGCCGTTGTAGTCGATCGGGGTTTCGTTAGGGTTCTGTACGCGTATTTTCACCGCCATGCGCAGTTCCAGCTCCTGGCCGGGCAGCGGCTCGATGCCGATCACGCTGATGTTGAGCGGGTCGCGCGCCTGGAACAACGCACAGGCGCTGAGGCCGAACGCCAACAGCAGTACCAGGCAGCCGCGGGCACAGCGGTGCAAATGGGCAGTCATGGGTTGCAACCTTGCCAGAAGAATTCAAGCGTCAGTGTGGCAAATGCTCTCTGACGTTGAAAGTGGCGTGCACAATGAAAGATACTGTTTCTCATTAACGCCCGACAATTCCTCTTACTGGCCTTTCTCCTACCTCATGCTGACGTCTCCCGTGTCTGGTCTGCTGGCGAGTTTCCAGGAGCACTACGACGACCTCCTGCAGTTCCTGACCCGGCGCATGAGCGATCGCCAGCGCGCCGCCGACGTCGCGCAGGAGACGTACCTGAAGCTGGTGAAGATCGACCAGCAAGCGGTCCCGGTGCTGCACGCGCGCAGTTTCATCTTTAGGGTTGCGGGCAACCTGGCGATCGATGCCTTGCGCCGTGAGCAACGCAACGCTGCCCGTCACGATGACAGCGATGGCACAGGGGAGGTGGCGTGCCCAGCGCCGGCGCCCGAGGCGGCGTTGCTTGCCCGCGAGCGCCTGCAGATACTCGACGAGGCGCTGTTGCAGTTGCCCAGCAACGCCCGCCAGGCGCTGTTGCTCAACCGCATCGAAGGCCTGACCCAGGCACAGATTGCACAACGGCTGGGCGTTTCCGAAAGCATGGTGGCAAAATACATCGGCCAGGCGCTGCGCCATTGCCGTGACTGGCTAAAACACAACCATGACTGAGCCTTACGCCATGCCTGCAGCCCAACCGCTCAGCGACCTCAGCGACGATGCCATCGATTGGCAGGTGCTGTTGCACGCGGGCAATGCCACGGCGGCGGACCACGCCCGCTACCAGCGCTGGTGCGCATTGAGCCCGGCGCATGCCGAGGCGGCGCGCGAGGCGCAAGCGCTGTGGCAAGACATTGGCCACACCCCGACCGCCCAGGTTGTCGCGCCACCACCCGCGCGGCGCCGACGGCACTGGGCGGCAGGCTTGGCGGCCTCGTTGGTGTTGCTGGCCGCAGGCTTTACCGGCTGGCAGCAGGCCCCAATCTGGCTGGCGGACTACCACACCGGGCTGGGGCAGCGGCAGGCTATTACCCTGGCCGATGGCTCGCGGGTACTGCTGAACAGCGGCAGTGCCTTGACGGTGGCATTTACCGACCGCGAGCGCCGAGTGGTGCTCAATGCTGGCGAGGCCTTGTTCGAAACGGCCAGCGACGCACGGCCCTTTGTGGTCGATAGCGCAGGCGAGGCGGTGCGGGGCACGGCGGCGACGTTCAGCGTGCGCCGCGATGGCCGCGTGGTGCTGGCCCAAGGCGAGGCCACGGTATGCCTTGCTCACGCGTTTGCG
>NZ_JANIAG010000278.1:0-4242 GCF_028682155.1 Pseudomonas sp. 39004 | reverse complement strand
TCCGATCTCTCAACCCGCCCGCGGCAGGTCCGCCAGCACCACCTCGATTTCCCCCAGCACGGCGGGGTCGTCCAGGGTCGAAGGCGGCACATAGTCCTGGCCGTCGGCAATCTTGCGCAGCACCGCCCGCAAGATCTTCCCTGAGCGGGTCTTGGGCAACCGCTTGACCAGCCGCACCCGGTTGAAACACGCCAGTGCCCCGATCTCCTCGCGCACGTTGCCCACCAATTCGACCAGCAGCTGCGACTCGGTAATGCCTTCGCCGTCCTTGAGCACCACCAGCGCCAAAGGCACCTGCCCCTTGATATCGTCATGCACGCCGATCACCGCGCATTCGGCGACCGCCGGGTGACGCGCCACCAGGTCCTCCATCTCGCCGGTAGACAGACGATGCCCGGAGACGTTTATCACGTCGTCCGTGCGCCCCATGATGTACACGAAACCGTCATCATCGAGGTAACCGCCGTCGCCTGTGTGGTAGTAGCCGGGGTAGGTGCGCAGGTAGGCCTGCAGGTAGCGCTCGTGGTCGCCCCACAGCGTCTGGCTGCACCCGGGCGGCAACGGCAGCGCGATGACGATCGAGCCCTGGTGGTTGGGCCCCAGCAAATGGCCTTCATCGTCCAGCACACGTACGTTGTAGCCCGGCACGGCGCGGTTGCTCGAGCCCGCTCGCGCGGCGCTGCCGTCCAGCCCAACGCAAGGTGCGGTGACCGGCCAGCCGGTCTCGGTTTGCCACCAATGGTCGTGCACCGGTTTGCCAGTGACCCGTTCCAGCCATTCATGGGTGCTGGAGTCGAGCTTCTCCCCGGCCAGAAACAGCTGACGCAGCGAGCTCAGGTCGTGCCCTTTGATCAACGCGCCGTCCGGGTCTTCCTTGCGGATTGCGCGCATGGCGGTCGGCGCACAGAACAAGGCGTTGACCTTGTATTGCTCGACCACCCGCCAATACGCCGAGGCGTCAGGGGTGCGTATCGGTTTGCCCTCATAAAACACCGTGGTGCAGCCGCTCATCAATGGGCCATACACAATCAGCGAATGGCCGACCACCCAGCCCACGTCGGAAATCCCCCACCACACGTCACCGGCCTGCATACCGTAGATGTGGCGCATGGCATAGCACAGCGCTACCGCGTTGCCGCCGTTTTCCCGCACGATGCCCTTGGGCTTCCCAGTGGTACCGGAGGTGTACATGATGTACAGCGGGTCACCTGCGTCCAGTTCGACAGGGGCGACCGGCTCGGCCGTTGCCAGCGCTTGCTGCCAATCGAGGTCGCGGCCAGGCTGCAACGGGGCGCGGGCCTGGGGCCGCTGCAATACCAGCACATTGCGTGGCTGGTGGCGGGCCAGTTGCAGGGCGCGATCGACCAGCGGCTTGTATTCGATCACCCGGTCGAACTCCAGGCCACAGGACGCCGTCAGCAGCAACGCGGGCCGGGCATCATCGATGCGCAAGGCCAGTTCGTTGGCGGCAAAACCGCCGAACACCACCGAATGCACCGCACCGATCCGCGCGCACGCCAGCATGGCCATGGCCGCCTGGGGCACCATGGGCATGTAAATGATCACCCCGTCCCCCTTGTTGACCCCCAGATGGCGCAGCAAGCCTGCCAGGCGTGCCACCTCGTCGCGCAACTGACGATAGGTGTACGCCTGTTGCACGCCTGTCACAGGCGAGTCGTAGATCAGCGCCAACTGCTCGCCGCGACCTTGTTCGATCTGGTGGTCGAGGGCAAGGTGGCAGCTGTTCAGGCGGCCGTCGGCAAACCAGCGGTGGGTACCGTCCGGGTTGTTCTGCAAGGTGAGGGAAGGCGTGCGGTGCCAGGCCAGGTGCGCGGCCTGTTCGGCCCAGAATGCGGCAGGGTCGGCAATGGAATGGGCGTAGCTGTGCTGATAGCTCATGGCGTAGAAAACCCGGTACTTGTTGTTATTGAAGGGCGAAACTTGAGTATGGACCGCCACACCGGGGCCGCCATGGGACTAAAGTCACAACCGACCTGCAAATTTGCAGACAACGCCAATACGCCCCATAACGGTGCAAATTCTCTAGAATAGGCCTCCCCTTCCGCCACTGAGCACCCCATGGATATCGAACAGGCCCGTACCTTTCTGGAAATCGTGCGTTGCGGCAGCCTGGTCGCCGCCGCTGAGCGCCTGTTCGTATCGCAGACCGCGATTACTGCACGGGTGCAGCGCCTGGAGCAGCAACTGGGCTGCCAGTTGTTCGTACGCAGCCGCAACGGCGCCAGCCTGACCAGCGATGGCGAGGCCTTCGTCAGCTATGCCAACCAGCTGGTGCAGACGTGGGAAGCGGCGCGCCGCGACCTGCCGCTGCCTGAAGGGTGCCAGCAGGTGCTGCATGTGGGCGGCGAAGTGAGCCTGGGCAACCCGATGATGCTCGACTGGGTCAGCGCCCTGCACCGCGAGCTGCCCAGCCATGCCATCCGCAGCGAGGTGAGCGATGGCGAGTCGCTGCTGCGCAAGGTGGAGATGGGCCTGCTGGACGCAGCGTTGGTCTATCAGCCGACCTACGGGCCGGGCCTGCAGGTGGAGCAATTGATGGAAGAGAAGTTGATCCGCGTGCGCCGGGTCGACCAGCCAGACCCGTACATCTACATCGACTGGGGGGAGGCATTCCGCCGCCAGCACGACGCCGCCCTGCCCGACTGCGCGCGCCCGGCACTGAGCTTCAACCTCGGGCCCCTGGCTCTGCAGTTCATCCTCGACCAGGGCGGCAGCGGCTACTTCCGTACCCGCGTAGTGCAGGCCTATCTGGACAGCGGGGTGTTCGAGAGGGTACCCCAGGCACCAGAATTCACCTACCCGACATTTCTGGTGTACCCGCGCAAGCGCGACAGCGAGGCCCTGCAACAGGCATTCGCGATACTGCGCCGGCTCGTGGCCGCCGGCGTCAGCGACTGGTCACAGCGCTGGGACCCGGTGATCTGAAGCATTGCCCGCGGCGCTGAGCAACTGGCGTTTGAGGCCGGCGATCAGGTCGGTCTGGGTGACCACCCCGACCAATTGGCCAGCGTCGATTACCGGCAAGCAGTGCAGCCCTTGTTCACACAGCAAGGGCAACAGGCGCTCCAGCGGGTGCTGGCTGCTGACACTGATCACCCGCCGGCTCATCACCTGCGCCATGCGCACCGCCTTGCGCCCGAACAGGCCGCGCCATCGGAACTGGCCCCTCTGCATGGCAGGCCCGACCAGGTCGCTGAGGCTGACGATGCCCACCAACTTGCCATGCTGCAGTACCGGCAGGGTTTTCAGGTGGTGACTGGCCAGCATCTTCCACGCCTGCTCCAGGGTGGTGTCAGGCGACGCGAACTGCACATCCCGGGACATCACCGATGCCGCAGTAATACCGCCAAGGCTGCGTTGCAGGGCATGCTGCTCGGTGGCAAGGATGATGCGTTCCAGCTCGTCGCGGGTGACATCGACGAACTCGCCCAACTCTTCAAGCGCCTGGTCCAGGTCGGCGCCGCTGACCCCGACGCGCTCATTGGGCAGCGGGTCATGGGTGTGATGCAGCTCCTTGCGCGGGGCATTGCCCTTGGGGTAGCGCACGCCGGTCAAACGGTTGTAGAGCACCGCCACCGTCACCAGGATCAGCGCATTGAGCAGCACCGGCTCCAGCAGATGGTCACCCAGGGCCGTAAGCCCCGAATCGGCCAGCACTGCACTCACCGCCACCCCACCGCCCGGCGGGTGCAGGCAGCGCAGCAGGCACATCAGCAGCACCGAGATCGCCAGGGCTGCGGCAGCCACCCACAGCTCAGGCCCGAAGCCCTGGCGCATGGCCAGGCCGACAGCGCCCGCCAGGGCGTAACTGCCCAGCACTGGCCAAGGCTGGGCCAAAGGGCCGGAATGCACGGCAAATACCAGCACTGCCGAGGCAGCCAGGGGGCCTAGAAGGTGCAAGGCGATGCCAGGGCCGTAGGCCAGGCTGGTCAGCCAGCCGGCGAAGAACAGGCCGAGCAGTGCACCGGCTCCAGCACGCAGCCATTCTTTAGGAGATGTATTGAGGGGCGCAGGCAACAGCCGCTGCAGACGACTTTCGGAACGCGAGGCAGGCATTGGAATAATCGGGATCGTAGTTTTTCTGGTGAAAAAGAAAGCCCAGCCGAGCTGGCCTGGGCCCTGTATTGCCAAAGCAATAGCGCAAGGGGCTCCGTCCGTGGAGAGATGGAAACTGGGAAGTTTCGTGAGGGGATTGTGCCGGGCGGGGCTTACAAGGGCCAA
>NZ_JANIAG010000277.1:0-4421 GCF_028682155.1 Pseudomonas sp. 39004 | reverse complement strand
TAAGTCTTGCGCAGGGTCTCGTGGATGTCCCACACGCCTTCGCAGTTCTCCGGGAACAATACCGCGTCGCCCGCCCGCAGCTCGACCGGCTCGCCGCCGTCCGGGGTGAAGGTGCAGCTGCCGCTGACGATGTGGCTGAACTCACGGTTTTTCAGGTAGCGGCGGAACACCCCCGGGCTGCTTTCCCAGACGCCGATGCTGGCGCCGACCGCTTCATCGGTCTGCTCCTGCGCCGTGGCGGCCTGGGCAATCGGTTCGCCGATCGGCAGGCGGGCAGGGGCGGGTGCGCCCAAGGGCGAAGCAGCGGCATTGCGTACAACGGTAAGTACTTGAGTCATGGAAGGGCTCCTTCAGGCTTTACGAGCGACAGTTTTGTGAGACGGAGACGGTGCAGTACGGGTGCTGCCCAGCGCGGCGGCCTGTTGCAGGTCGAGCTTGCTGGTCTCTGGTGCCAGCCACCACGAGATCAGTGCACCGAACAGCGAGATCAAGGCGGCGGCGAACATGGTGTTGGCAATGCCGTAGGACACCAGCGAGATCGGCACCAGGTAGGTACCCACGGCCGCGCCAACACGCGACAGCGAAGTGGCCAGGCCCACGGCGGAGGCGCGGATTTCGGTGGGGAACAGTTCGTTGGGGTAGACGTATTCCAGCACCTGAGCACCGCCAATCAGCACCGCGTAGGCGCCAAACAGCACCAGCACGGTGGTGGGTGATGCATCGGGGAACAGGCCCAGCAGCAACAGCGACATGCCCGACCAGAGGAAGCTGTGGATCAGCATCTTGCGCCGCCCCAGGCGGTTGATCAGCTTGGTGGCCACCAGGCAGCCCAGGGTGAACAGCAAGGTGATGGCGATCGAGCCATAGGCCGCCCAGTCACCGGTGAGCTTCAGCGCCTGCAGCACCTTCGGGGCGAACGCGTAGATGGCGAACAGCGGCACGATGGCGCACGTCCAGAACAGCGTGACGAAGGCCATGCGCTTGCCGTAGCCGGAGTGGAACAGCGACCACACCGATACGGGTTTGTCGCTGACTTGCTCCGGCAGGTCGGCAATGGAGTAGTCCGGGCCATAAACCCGCTTGATCACTGCATCCGCCTCGGCAGTGCGGCCTTTGCTCAGCAGCCAGCGTGGTGATTCCGGCGTGCCGCTACGGGCAATCAGGAACAAGGCACCCGGCACCAACGCACTGGCCAGTACCCAGCGCCAGCCGTCGTCGCCGCCGACACGCAGCAACAGCTCACCGACCATGTAGGCAGCAGCGGCCCCGGCGAACCACATCAGCACCATCGCGGCCAGCAGCGGCCCGCGTTGCTTGCGTGGCAGGAACTCGGCCAGCAGCGAGGTGGCGATGGGGTAGTCGGCGCCCACCGCGATACCGATCAACAGCCGCCAGGCAAACAACGCCCAGGCCGACTCCACCCAGAACTGCGCCACCGAAAACCCGACAATGGCGATCAGGTCGACCAGGTACAGCACCTTGCGCCCGTACTTGTCGGTGAACCACCCCCCCAGAAACCCCCCAAGGAACACCCCGATCAGCGCCGAGGCAGCAATCAGCCCCTCCCAGAAGGCGGACAGTTGCAGGGCATTGGTGATCTGCAGCATGGCCACGCCGATGATGCTCAGCACATAGCCGTCGAGGAACGGCCCGCCAGCGGAATAGACCGTCAGCTTGCGGTGGAACGCATTGAGTGGCGCATCTTCGACGGAGCGTTTCGATACGGACATTGGACTTACCTCTTGTTGTTATTCGACGCAGTAGCGCCGCCGCACTATCGCACCGGGCCGCAGAGGTTCCATATAACGGTTGGGACGGGTCATGGCATGCCCTTGCCGGGTGGCTTGGCACCTGCCGCTACGGCACTTCTTGAATTTCGTTGGCGCGCAGGATGGCGGCCACGCCTGTGCGGGTGTCCAGTTCAGTGGATGGAGCGCTATTCCTACCGCGACCCATTGACCCCGCGCGCCTGTTTTTTCTGTTAGGAACAACAGGGTATCCACTTGGTGTTTGCTTAGTCCGAATTTTCTTGAGCCTGATCCATTAAGATATTCTATTTTCCTAAGCTGCGAATTGCTAAGATGGCTGAGATCTTTGTAACGTATCCGCTCCATGAAGCCCACATTCCAAGCGACTACCTGAAACCCGATGCTGCGCTCCCGATTTCTTTCTGGAGCCGGTCCGCCATGATGCGTCCCGACAGCAAAGTCGAAAAGGTTTACCTCTACCCCAAGCCTGTGGATTTTCGAAAATCCATCGACGGCCTCACCGCCCTGGTCGAGCTGGACATCAAAGTCGCCGTGTTCGACCCCGTACTTTTCGTCTTCCTCAATAAAGCCCGTAACCGCATCAAGGTGTTGTACTGGGAGCGCAACGGCTTCTGCCTTTGGCTCAAGCGCCTCGAAGCCGAACGTTTCAAAACTTCCCCCGACGCCACCGACGAAGCCATCGTCCTGACCGTCCAGGAACTTAACTGGTTACTCGACGGCTTCGACCTCTGGCGCAACCCTCCACATCAGGTTCTGACACCCCGTTTCGTTGCCTGACCCGGTATAATCCGGGGCATGATTTCCTTGCCCGCCAACCTTCCAGACGATCCCGTACTACTCAAGCAGATGCTGCTTGAGGCCTACGAAGCACGCTTGCGCGAGCAGGAAGTCAACGAAGCCTATGCCACCCACATCGTCGACCTGAAAGAACAGATCAAGCTGCTGCGTGATCGCCTGTTCAACCGCAAATCCGAGCAGACGGTCGATCCCAATACACCGCAACTGGCAATGTTCAACGAGCCGGAAAGCGAGCCGTTGCTGGCCGTGGTTGAGGATGCGGACGAAGAAGTCGTTGCCCCAGTCAAACGTCGTGGCAAGCGCACACCGTTGTCGGCTGAACTGCCACGTGTCGAAGTCATCCACGACTTGCCCGAGCACGAGCTGACCTGTGCCTGCGGTTGCCGCAAGCATGTGGTTGGCGAGGAAACCAGCGAGCAGCTCGATATCGTGCCGATGCAGATCCGTGTGCTCAAACATGTGCGCAAGGTCTACGGCTGCCGTGGGTGTGAAAGCGCGCCATTCACAGCCGACAAGCCAGCCCAGTTGATCGAAAAGAGCATGGCCAGCCCCAGCGTACTGGCCATGCTGCTGACCACCAAGTATGTCGATGGTCTGCTGCTACACCGTTTTGAAAGCGTACTGTCCCGGCATGGCATCGAAATCCCCCGGAAAACCTTGGCCCGCTGGGTAATCCAGTGCAGCGAACACTTCCAGCCGCTGCTGAACCTGATGCGTGAGCGGTTGTTGGAAAACCCAGTGATTCACTGCGATGAAACGCGGGTGCAGGTGCTCAAGGAACCGGATCGCGACCCGACCAGCCAGTCCTGGATGTGGGTGCAGGCCAGCGGCCCACCTGATCGACAAGTCGTGTTGTTCGACTACACCACCAGCCGTGCGCAGGAGGTACCGTTGCGCCTGCTGGAGGGCTATCGCGGTTATGTCATGACCGATGATTACGCCGGTTACAACGCGTTGGCATTACAGCCCGGTGTCGAACGGTTGGAGTGCATGGTTCATGCACGCCGCAAGTTTGTCGAGGCGCAGCAGGTGCAGCCCAAAGGCAAGACGGGACGTGCCGATGTGGCGCTGGCGATGATCAACAAGCTGTATGGCATCGAGCGTGAACTCAAGGATGTCAGCGATGACCAGCGGTTCATCGGTCGCCAGGAAAGAAGCCTGCCGATCCTCGGCCAGTTGAAAAGCTGGCTGGACAAGACGCAGTCCCAAGTCACACCGCAAAGCGTGCTGGGTAAGGCGGTGCATTACCTGGCGAGCAACTGGAACCGGCTGGAACGCTATGTCGAGGCCGGCCATTTGCCGATCGACAATAACCTGGCAGAGCGTGCGATAAAGCCGTTTGTCATCGGGCGCAAGGCCTGGTTGTTCAGCGACACGCCCAAGGGTGCTACGGCCAGTGCACAGATCTACAGCCTGGTCGAGACCGCGAAGGCCAACGGCCAAGAGCCCTATACGTGGCTGCGCCACGTACTGGAGCGGTTGACGCATGCCTCGTCGGTAGAGGACTACGAAGCGCTGCTGCCGTGGAACTGCTCACCGGAAATGCAACGGTAAATCGAAGCTCCATCTGGCGGTAGGTGGGGGTCATGGATCGCACTCGATCTACCGGCTGATCATCATCGTAGGTAAGCAGATAAAACAACACCGGCGCGAGGCCGGTGCAATTCCAATCACTTTTACAGAAAATGCCAGTGCGAGTTCTGCTATCGGGGCCAAGCAAAATATCTGAATACCAAGTTATGGATATATGCCGAGCCGCTCAAGCTCAGAGAAAAAATATTCCATGCCTTTCCGTATGCTATCTGTATCTTTTCTTATTACAACATCGTTACTTGTCGACATATTTAAAATAAA
>NZ_JANIAG010000276.1:0-4435 GCF_028682155.1 Pseudomonas sp. 39004 | reverse complement strand
CCTTTGGTGCCCGCCTCAATATCGCGTCGGACAAACAAGGCGGTCGCGCGCTCAGGCACAGGCGTGACTGGCCGAAACAAATGTAGGAGCGAGCTAGCTCGCGATGCGCCGCGCGGGCGGCGCTCGATCTTCGGCCCCCTAAAAATACCAAGCCAGGCACCCGGTCGCCCCAAATACAATCTCCAGTCATCCACAACCCACCCAAAAAAATGCTGCTACCCCTTGTCGGTTTTGCCGACTTGTCCGGGATACCTCTTGAATCCAACCAAGAAGCATTCTCAAGAGGAACGTCAAGAGTGCCGTATCTGCCCACAACCACCTGTTCTCGACTGAGCCTTGCGGTGCGCCGCAGCCTGTTTGCCGGCTTGCTCTGCACCAGCCCACTGCTGCTTGCACTGCCCGCAGCACCGGCTGACGCCAGCGAGCAAACACACAGCTACGCCATCCCCGCTGGCGGCCTGGACCAGGCGCTGAACCGCTTCGCGAGCGAGGCCGGTATCTTGCTTTCTGCCGATGCCCAGCTCACCGCCGGCAAGCGCAGCGCTGGCCTGAACGGCAGCTATTCCGTTGCAGATGGCCTGGCCCAGTTGCTGGCCGGTACCGGCCTTCGCGCATTCAATAGCGGTGGCAACTACACGGTGGAGGTCGCAGCGGGCAGCGGTGGCGCCCTGGAGCTGGAGGCGACCAACGTCATCAGCAACCAGCTGGGCACCGTCACCGAAGGCACCGGCTCTTACACGCCCGGCACCATCGCCACGGCCACCCGCCTGGTACTCAAACCCAGGGAAACCCCGCAGTCGATCAGCGTGGTCACGCGCCAGCACATGGATGACTTTGCCCTCAACAGTGTCGACGCGGTGATGCGCCACACCCCGGGCATCACCGTGTCGGCCTACGACACGGACCGGACCAACTACTATTCCCGCGGTTTCTCGATCAACAACTTCCAGTACGACGGCATCCCCTCCGCCGTGCGCAACGTCGCCTACTCAGCCGGCAACACCCTGAGCGACATGGCCATCTACGACCGCATCGAAGTGCTCAAGGGCGCCTCCGGCCTGCTCAGCGGCGCCGGCTCGCTGGGCGGTACCATCAACCTGGTACGCAAAAAGCCCACCGCCGACTTCCAGGGCCACGCCACCCTGGGCGCGGGCTCGTGGGACAACTACCGCAGCGAACTGGATGTCAGCGGCCCGCTGACCGAAACCGGCAACGTCCGCGGCCGGGCCGTGGTTGCCTACCAGGACAAGCACTCGTTCATCGACCGCTATTCGAGCCAGAACTCGGTGTTCTACGGCATCGTCGAGTTCGACCTGTCGCCCGATACGCTGCTGACCGTGGGCGCCGACTACCAGGACAACGACCCCAAGGGTTCCACCTGGTCCGGCAGCTTCCCGCTGCTCAATTCCAAGGGCGAGCGCAACGACGCCAAGCGCTCGTTCAGCAACGCAACCGACTGGAGCAGCTGGCAGCAGTACACCCGCACGGTCTTCGCCACGCTGGAGCACGACATGGGCGACGGCTGGGTGACCAAGCTGCAACTGGACCACAAGTACAACGGCTATGACGCGCAGATGGGCGCCATCCAGTTCGACCAGCCGCAGCCCGACGGCAGCGCCGAAATCAACGCGCAACGCTACAAGGGCGACACCACCAGCGACTCGGCCGACCTGTATGTCAGCGGCCCGTTCAGCATGCTCGGCCGCGAGCACGACCTGGTGCTCGGCGGCTCCATCAGCAAGGCCCACTGGGATGGCAAGGGTTACTGGGACGAAACCTTCTCGGTACCCAACCGCGTGGACTACAACAACTGGCACGGCAACCTGCCCAAGCCCGACTGGGGGCCGGTGTCGCAGCGCACCGACGACGTGATCCGCCAGACCGGCGTCTACCTCACCACCCGTCTGAACGTCACCGACGACCTGAAAGTGCTGCTGGGCGGCCGCGTGGTCAACTACAGCCTGACCGGCCTGACCCCGACCTACACCGAGTCCGGACGCTTCATTCCCTATGCTGGCGCCATCTACGACCTGAATGAAAACTTCTCGGTCTACGCCAGCTACACCGACGTGTTCATGCCGCAAGAAAACTACAACCGCGACCGCGACAACAAACTGATCGAGCCGGATGAAGGCGAGAACTACGAAATCGGGGTCAAGGGCGAGTTCTTCGACGGCCGCCTGAACGCCAGCCTGGCCTACTTCGAGGTCAAGGAAACCAACCGCTCGGTGCCGGACGACGCCTACAACAACCTGACACCTACCCCATCCAACTACGCGTTCAAGGGCAGCAAGGCGACCACCAAGGGCTACGAGCTGGAAGTGTCCGGCGAACTGGCCCCAGGCTGGCAGGTGCAAGGCGGCTACACCCACAAGGTGGTGCGCGACAGCAACGACGTGAAGCTCTCGACCTTCGAGCCCGAGACCAGTTCAGCCTCTACACCACCTACAAGCTCACCGGCGACCTGGACAAAATCACCCTTGGCGGTGGCGCACGCTGGCAGAACAAGGCCTGGCAGCAGATCTGGAACAACCCCAAAGGCGTGAACGAGGACATCACCCAGGAATCGTACTGGGTGGTGGACCTGATGACCCGCTACCAGATCACGCAGAACCTGTCGGCGACGCTTAACGTCAACAACCTCTTCGACAAGTACTACTACACCAACGTCGGCTTCTATAACTCGGCCATCTACGGCGAACCGCGCAACGTCATGGTTACGACCCGCTGGGACTTCTGATAGCGGTGCCAGCCTGGAATACACGAAGACCCAGGCTGGCCTTGGTGGGCACAACTGCCTTGCTCAAACTTCCAAAACAGCCATGCCCCCCGTGGGAGCGGGCTTGCCCCGCGAACACGGGCGAAGCCCGTGCCATCCACCACAGTGCCTGCTTCGCGGGTAAGCCCGCTTGCACCGGGCCAACTAATCGCCCGGATCCTGCCCCTTCAGCTCCATCACCTTCCCACACTGCTCACTGGCCAACCGGCTGATAATCCGAATCGCCTGATGGATACCAGCCGTGTTGCGAAAGCTCAGCTGCGGGTTGTGTTCGCACTCCAGCATCTCGTCGTGCTGCACCAAGGCCTCGCCTAGCAGCTCGAGGGTCCAGGCGTAGCTTTGGATGGTGGTGAGGCGTTCGTGGTCAGTCATGGGGGGCCTCCTGGGGGGTGGAGGTGGCGCAGGATTGGGTGTCGATGGGGTAGAAACGGTGGGGGTTGCGGGCCGGCGCGGGGCGGCGGCGGAGAACGAATGCGAGGATCCTTGATGGATTTAAGGTGAGCATGCATGAGACTCCAAGTTTTAATTGGAGCTGCCACGATCCTTCCTACGGGATTGGGTGGCAGCTGTGCATGGGGTAGGAATACCGGGAAACTTGGAACCCGGCCAGGCCGAAGCCTGCCCACACACAGCCGCCATGACACAGCACGGCAGGCACAAAAAAAGCGCCAGCTGTGGTGCAGGGGCGCCTAGTGCATGCGCCAAGTTTACCAACGGGTTCCTACGCCCGGTCACGGAATTTGCCGCGACTTGGGGAATTTATCGCCTCGTTTCAGGTAGGGCAAGGTTCTTGGTTGTGGGAAACGTCCCATTGTTTTGTACGAATGCACAGGGAAACAAAACCGTAGCGTGCAAGGCAGGGAGGATGATGGAGCATGGCTATTCACGCTCAACATTTCACCCTGACAGCCGTTAAAGCTCGTTGAGTCATACACAACGATGAGAACGGTTATGAAGCGAGTCGAACGGGATTTCATTACGCTATTCAACTGTTTGTGGTACCGCGATTTTCCGGTTACCGAGGCAAACGATCTAGCGGGGCGCGCCGACTGGACAATTCACCTTGGATTGGTAGTGCGTCAGTGCGCAACGCTTCTTGGCGCAAGGGCGTTGTTTGAACAAGGTGGACGCACCGACGCTGTGCTGCGGTATCCAGAAGGCGACACACTTTCGTTCGTCGAGTGGGAATGGAAACGGGCACATACGGATATCAATGAGATTTCCAAGCTGCTTGAGCGCGCCGGCAAAGCAGTGTTCCAGACCTTTATCGGCTATAGCAGGATCGAAGACATTGCGCTCACGTTGGAGCGAATCCACACGCAATGGCAGGACGCGGACAAGCCACTGATGGTATTCCTGATTACGTACGAGCTGTCTGGTCGTAGCCGTCATTTCATGGAGCTGCAGACGTACATGTTTGCAAGGGGAAAATACAAGAAAGTACGTGCTCAGCCGGCGTTGCCTTGGAAGGTGAATCGGGCGAAGGCTAACAGTGCATCTGATGAGGCGTGATTACTGCTGCTTACCCTAGTGCGGTGTTTTCAGAAGTACCAATGAAAATTGCTCAAGGCCCGTGCCGCACGAGCGACTGAGGCCAGGATGTCCTCGGCTTTTTTATGGTTCTTCACGGAATGTTGGGGAAGTGAGGCTGCTATG
>NZ_JANIAG010000275.1:0-4500 GCF_028682155.1 Pseudomonas sp. 39004 | reverse complement strand
CGTCGATCGCCGCGCGCACATCCACCGGCAGCGACGTCTGGCAATGATCGCGCTGGGCGCTGCCCAGGGTGCTGGCAAAGCTGAAATCGAAACGCAGGCGGTTGCGGTCGCCGATCTTCAACGCCGGCACCAGCGAGTTTTCGGTCAGTGCGCTGCTGTCACCTGACAACACCGCCAGGCGCACCTGCTCGAGCGTGCCGCCGCGCCGGTCGTTGCCCACCAGCGGCATGCTGGTGATGTACTGGTCATTGACGCTGATACTCAGGCGCGATTCGTCAGTCACTGCCGGTGCCGTATAACGGTACAGCGTGCGCAACGGGATGCCCTGGTTGCGCCAGACGAACAAGTCTGGCGGCAAATTCAGTGACAGCGTCACCGGCCGCGGTTGCAGGCCACTGACTTGCAACTGCTCGGGGTAGTCGAGCAGTTCGGCGAAGCGCACCGGCCGATCGGTGCGCGTCCAGTTTGGCGCGTCGTAGGGCTTGCGCGGCTGCAGCGCGGTCATCTGCTCGACCTGCACCCGGGCACCACGGAACAGGTTGTTGCCAACCGCCAGCGCCGAGGCTGCCTTGATCAGGTCGTCATCGTTGCGCCCCAGTACCAACAGCACCTTGCTGAAGCGGTCGTGCGGATGGTCGATCATCTGCAACACCGGGCCGTCGACCAGCGGAAACTGCTGCAGGTCGGCGAGAAATGCCGGGCGACGTTCATTGCTGGCAAACACGATGCTCGGCTTGGGGGTGTCGGCACTGGCCGGCAGGCGGTTGTACAGCACCGGGAAGGCTGCCTTGCGCCAGCCGGCCTGGCTGCCGAAGTAAGACGCCAGGATCGCGGCCGCACGCTGCTCACCCAGGCTCGGCACACCACTGAACACCACCGGCAGCTCGACCTTGCCGGTGTCGCGCGCGTCAAAGAACGGCAGCGGGAAGTACGCCAGGTCGTTGTCCAGCGCCAGTGCCTGCTCGTGCAACTGCACCTGGCTCTTGCGGTTCAGGTTCAGCCACAGGCCGCTGTGCGCCGGGTCTTCGCAGATGTCAGTGTAATGCCCGACAAACTCCAGGCGGACCCGGTTGAAGTCGCTGAGCAGCTTTGGGTCCAGCGGCAGTTGGCGGCGCACGCGCTGGCCAAGCTGCTCCTTCTCCACCGGCACTACCCCCATCAACTCGTCATTGAGATAGACGCGCAGGTGCGACAGGTTCGGCAACAGCGCGGGCGAAGGCGTGTAGTCCAGCTGCAAGGTGGCGTCGGTGGCAAGACGGTCGCGACGCAGGCCGAATTCGATGTGTTCGCTGTTGCGTACCCCCAGCAGCAGGCTGTCGGACGCATGCCCGAGCTGCTCGAAGGTTTTCGTAACCGGCCAGCTCGGCACCTTGAGTACGGCGGGCTCGGCAAGCGGGGCTTCGGAGGCGGCAGCGGCGCTCTGCGACAAGGCGGCAAACAGCGCCATCGCCAGGCCCCAGGTACGCGCGGGATAACCAGTCATCATGCGTCTCGATCAACAGGGTTCATGAAAGGGATAGGCCGCGGCGTGCGGGGCCTGTAGCTGGCCAGCCAATGCACCAGCGCGCGCAGCGGGCGCAACCACGTCCGCAGCCACGGCGGCATGTGCTCGACCAGGCGCAGGTAACCGACAGCGCCCAGCTTCAGCACCTCGACCAGGCTGCGCAGCGGGCGATCGGCCTCGTGTTGCTGATGCCAGCCAAGCCAGGCATCGGCACGGGCAAAGGTGCAGTGAACCAGGTCGATGCGCTGTTGCTGGCTCAGGTCGTGGAACACCAGGCCCACGTGTTGCCCAACGGTACGGGTGACGCAGGCCTGGAAGGCAAACTCGCGCTGGCCACGGTTGAGCAGCAGGCGTACCTGCGCCCCGGGTTTGAGCGCAAGGCCTTGGTGCAACTGCAGGCCGACGCCGCCATCGGAGTAATCGACCAGGGTGCAGGGGTAGGCGTGACCGCTGGCCAGCACCAGCCCCGCCGGCAAGTGCATCTGCACCCGGTGGGCGCGGCGTACCTGGCGCACCTCGGCGGCCACGGCAACGGCGGCGCCGATGATCAGCAGGTTGTAGACCACCCACAACGAGCTGACGATCACCGTGCCGACTTCCGCCGCAGGGCCGGTGAACAGCCGCCACACGGCAAAGCCCAGGCCGGCCACGTTGAGTGCCGCAAGCCACAGGTAGGGCTGGGCGATGCGCCAGTCGAACTGCCCCTGCTCCATCAGGCCGCCCTTGGCGGTGACGTTGAAGGTGCCCTTCTTCGGCGCGAACAGCGCGACCGTGGTGGGGCGGGCGATGTACCAGGCCAGCACGGTCTCGTAGACCTCGCCCCAGAACGTTTGCCGGTACTTGCCCTGCATGCGCGAGTTGGTCAGGCTGGCGTGAATCATGTGCGGCAACACGTACAACAGGATCATCAAGGCAGGCGCATAGATGATGTAGGCATGCAGCAACAGGAACGCCAGCGGCGCAGTCAGAAACACCAGCCGCGGCAGGCCGGCCAAGAAGTGCAGCATGGCGTTGGCGTAACACACCCGCTGGAACAGGCTCAGCCCGCGGCCGAAAATCGGGTTGTCGGTACGAAAGATCTGCACCATGCCACGCGCCCAGCGAATACGCTGGCCGATGTGCGCCGACAGGCTCTCGGTGGCCAGGCCCGCCGCCTGGGGGATGCTCAGGTAGGCCGAAGACCAGCCCTGGCGGTGCATACGCAAGGCGGTGTGGGCATCTTCGGTCACGGTCTCCACGGCAAAGCCGCCAATGCTTTGCAGCGCCGTACGCCGCAGTACCGCGCATGAGCCGCAGAAGAATGCCGCATTCCACATGTCGTTACCGTCCTGGATCAGGCCGTAGAACAGCTCCCCTTCATTGGGCCGGCGGCGGAACGAGCCCAGGTTGCGCTCGAACGGGTCTGGCGAGAAGAAGTGGTGCGGCGTCTGCACCAGCGCAAGCTTCGGGTCCTTGAGGAACCAGCCCACCGTCATCTGCAGGAATGAGCGCACCGGCACGTGGTCGCAGTCGAAGATGGCGATCAGCTCGCTGTCGGTCACACCCAGCGCATGGTTGAGGTTGCCGGCCTTGGCGTGCTTGTTGTCCGGGCGCACGATGTAGCCCACGCCGACCTCGTCGGCAAAGGCGCGGAACGCGTCGCGCCGGCCATCGTCGAGAATGTAGATGCGCAGGCACTCGCGTGGCCAGTCCAGGCCCAGGGCGGCCAGCACGGTGGTGCGCACCACCGCCAAGTCTTCGTTGTAGGTGGGGATCATCAGGTCGACCGTCGGCCAGTGCCCGGGGTTGGCCGGCAGGTTCGCCGGCTTGCGCTGCAGCGGCCAGCAGGTCTGGATGTAGCCCAGAATCAGCACGCACCACGAGTACGTCTCGGCAGCCAGCAGGATCACCCCGCACACCAGGTCCGTGGTGTCGTTCCAGTTCAGGGTCGAGGTATAGCGCCACCACAGGTAGCGGCAAGAGATGATGGTCGACAGCACGATCAGCATCAGGGTCGGAAAGCGGCCCGGCATGTGCCGCACCAGCATGGCAATACCCAGAAGCAGGCAGATGAACATCAACTGTGCCAGGTAGCCGAACGGCTCGGTCACGCACAGCAAGGCCAGGCCAAAGGCGCAGAGCGTCAGCACACCATAGAAGGCCCAGCGGGCGAATACGCTCAGGCCGCGCAAGCGTGCCGAGGCTACCCGCTTGAAGGCACTGGCCCGATAGCGCGCGGGCAACTGTTGCAACCGGTCGATCAACCGGCCACGGTAGTGCTGCACCCTCTGACGCGTGGTGTGCCATTGGCCGCGCACGGCACGCCAGGCCTTGCTGGCCGGCCCTGGTTGGCGTGGCAGCGGTTGGCGCCGTAGCAGCAGCCACAGGCTCTGGATCAACACCCGCACGGGGTCGCCCAGGCTCGGGCGCTTGCCCGCCAACTGCGGGTACAGGCGCTGACGCTCGGCCAACAGGGCCTGCCAGGCGGGCGACTCCAGGCGCAAGAACAGCACGGCCAGCGCCACACCCAAGGTAAACAGCCAGGCGACCGGCCGCTGCGCGCCGCGTGTGGTGAACCAGGCGTAAGCCGACAGAGGGTTCAGGGTCACGACTGCCGCCTCGTCAGGCAGCGCACCGCCAGGCTCTGCACATCCCGGCAGGCCAGGCTCTGCGGCGCGTAATGGCCCAGCGGGGCCTTGCACGCCAAGGCCTCGAGAAAGGCCTCGTCGCGGTGCACCACCTGCAGGGGCAAGCGATCACGGAACAGGTCGCGCCACACCATCAGAAGGTCGCTCTGCAAGCGGCTGGCCGGGTCGTAACGGTTGACCAGCAGCAGGTCGTAGCGCTCGATGGCTCGGCGCCCGAGCAGCAGATGGCTGGCCATTTCGGCTTCGGCCACCAGCACCCGCACATCGGTCTCGACGCAGTGGCCCGCAGCCGCGGCCGGTAACTGCGGCACGTCGAACAGCAACCAGTCGAAGTGTTCGGCCAGTTCAACTTGGCGAGCGGCCCAGGTT
>NZ_JANIAG010000274.1:0-4531 GCF_028682155.1 Pseudomonas sp. 39004 | reverse complement strand
TCTCCAGATGAAGCCGTCATTGATCATTTCATCAGTCAGGGAAATTGTAGGTTCGTATTTGACCCCGTCTATGGGATCACCGCTCCCGTCAATCGCCTCCTTGACAGTCCAGCTCATCGTGATACTTTCGCCCGGGCTTAAACCGCGCCCTTGCAGGCTCGGCACTTTGACCCGGACAGCAGGCTCCCGTGGATCCGGATTCAACCGGTCCTCGAATAACGAAACACACGACAACCAGCGTATCCGATTAAGCCCCAGAAACTCCGGCGCCTCAGGGGTAATATCGATTGCACTCACCGCGACATCCTGGCGGCCTGACTTGATGGGGTTAAATACACTGGGACGCGTCACGACGTAGTGCACATGCTTTATACCGTTACCTGCCGTCTTGATACCTGACCACGGTACGACACGGGTAATAAGAGTACCAACGTCATCGCCAGCTTGAACGGTGTACTCGGCACCACTGATGGGGACGCTGTCCCAATAAAATACAAGCTTGTCGTTGACCGCAACAGTTTCGAACAGCCTCACCCTGAGTTCTGCATCTTGATTTGTGTCGCGCAGATCCAACGTGTTTTCCGTAGCCGACCCCGCGCCATAAACACTGGCGAGCGGCAGCGCTTTGTTGATCGGGTCTGGCCACTCAGGGTCCGGATCGATCGGTCCGAATGTTTCCAGGTTGACATAGACATTGATACCCGGCTCACCGAGTAATTCATCGCCGCGCATCAATTCATATTTGACACGGGTCTCAACGTCACCTGGACCTGGTCCGTATTCATTTCGAATGACGCCGGCAGCTATTGGAAAGATGCGTTCATCCGGCATAGACCCCAGTTGCTCCCATGCCGTTGCATGGTCCCCCCATAGCACCCTGATCCTGTCGGTAGGTTTTATGTGCTCAGGCAGCCTGACATGGACCTTGACACCAAAGCTTACATCCTCTTGATCAACCAGGTATCCGTCAGTTGGCGTCGCGACGTTCACCGTTGGATCATGCAAAACCGTCGGCAATTGGCCGAGCGCAACACTTACCCGTCGAACCTCGGAAAACTTGCTATGGTGCCCTGCTTTGTCATACAGCTCGTACCATACATAGCAACCGCCATCGCCCATGCGTCGCACGTCATCTCCCGAAATGCGCAGCACCTCGCCTTTACCCTTGACAACCTGGTCATCTATAAACGGGTAAGTACCATCTTCCTCAGGCGCCTGATTACTCCAGTACCAGCGCACCCGGTCCTGTTCTTCAAAGTCTAGGTAGTCGGGTAACGGAATGAGCACTTCATCGCCAAGGTCGACAAGGCGTTCATCGGTGACTGCTTCAATTTCAGCAAAGGCAGTGGGCCGAATGGAGCGATACGGTGGGAATAGGTCGAAACGCAACACCAGGGGGTCAGAAAAATTCTCCTCGGTGTTATATAATGTCACCCTGTATTTGAAAGTATGAAAGCCTTCACCCAAGCCCAGGAAAAAGTTACGATCCAATTCATAGCTATAGGGAAATTTTAACGGATCTAAGGGCCCGTCGAAAATAATTTTATCAATGACTTCAAAATCATCGGGGGCAGGCGACGGCGACGCCGCATGAAAAATTTCCAACTCATCAGAAGCGCCACGAGGCGCCGATCTCGACCAAAGCGGAATAATTAACAGCAATTGCTTTGAAGGATCCGAGTACAACTCAGCGCGTAGCGTCCAATCGTCGGGATCGGCAACAATATCCACATTAACTTCAGGCCGGGTTAGCGACGCCGGTTCCGATTGACGCTGGCGAAGTTGCACATAATCCCAGCGTGCTTTTTCAGAGTAGGAAATAATCTTCATGGCTTCACCTATATGAGAGTTTGACTTCCACGATCACGTGCAGGCCAGCCGCCCCTCGAAGAGGCGGCTGCATGTTGATAGATAACAGTGCTCTAAACGGTCGACTGGTCCGCTAACCGATCAAGGGGATCATAACCGTAACTACCGACTTCTCCGCCCCCGGGCAGTTCAACACTCACCAGACGCCCCAAAGGGTCGTAGCCAAGGGTACGGCCCGCTTCATCTCGAACAAGATTGCCATCGGGGTCATACTCAAGAACAACATCCTGATACGTCAGCGCTTCGACTACGCCCTCTGAAAACTCCCAGCGACCGGCGGCATTGACACGCTTTTCGCCGCGTAACTTTGTCACCACAAGGCCCGTCAATTGCGCCGGGTCTTCCAGGTTGTCAAATGCGTAAACAGCATCGATACGCCCATCGGCATGCCAGGTGCGCACTTCCTCGATATTATCGAGGTCATCCAGGTAGAATTCCTGAGATTCAATGACCACACCGTAAGGATCAACGGGGGATAATGGTCCTTCACTGGTGTAATACTCGAGCCTGGCCCGGGCGTCGTATTCGAAGTGTTCCTCCCGTAATAACGCGTTATCGTCCGGCTTTTCTCCGATGTCCGTCAGCGCCTTGCGCACGATCGCATCAACGACGCTATATTCCTGCTCCAGTTCTTGTACGGCATCGATAAAAATAAAGCGCCGCAGATGCTCCCGCTCGAAATCATCATATTCCAACTCGGTCGTCAGGCGCTGGCCTGCACCCTCGTCGCCCTCCACCGTGGTGAAACGCCGAGTGCGCCCGAGTTCGTCATATTCAAATACGCAAGACGTCGTCCCCAGAGAAGTCGACTCGAGTCGCCCTTTGTCATCGTAGTCATAGGCCTGCAACTGCCCCAGTACATCGGTATAGGCCAGTAGACGACCGCGCAGGCTGTGCACGTAAAACATCTCGAAAGGTGCTTCCTGCCCCAGCGTGCGCGTTTCCGATTTGAGCTCGCCGTTGGAGAAATACTCACGCGCCAGCCCTTGGAACTGGGCCGGATTCAGCGCTCGCCCCTCCACCTCAGGCTGTTCACTGCAGGATTTCAACCTGGCGTTCTGCACGTCATATTCATACCGCGCATTGACGTTCGCATCGACAAGGCGCCGCCCCAAAGGTTCTTCACCCAATGGCGGCGCATACTCATACTCGATCATGTGCTTTTTCGGCGTCGTCACGAACCTGGGCTGACGCTGACCATGCTCGTATTGCATTGCCCGTGGACGCCCTCCGGTGATCGAGACGATCATCCGATCGAGGCCGTCGAACAGCTGATGGCCCAGCACACTTTCGGTTGTGCCATTCTGATGGATAACCTTGATAAGGGTCGGTAAATCCTCACCGCTGTGTGCTGCGTAATCGCGATGCACCACTGCATCATTTGCGAGGGTGTGGTCTACCAACCGGTCAAAAGCATCACGGGCGAACTTCTCCTGCTCTCCACGGGCATCGATTTCACGCGCCAGGCGACCCAGGCCGTCATGGAAGGATTGATGAACGCTGTACGCTTTCCCGTCGGTATAGAAACGCTCCACCCGTGTAGGCTCGCCGAACCGGTTCAACCAGGTTACCGTTTCGCCGGTGAGCGTCTCGCCGTCAGCCGACTCGCGATACTGCGTCACCACCGGCCCATTGCGCCACTGGGTACTGCCCTGCTGATCGATTCGCTCGTGAACGCGCACCCCGTCCGGGCCGATGACGCAGCACGGCTGCCCCCACCCGTCGTATTCATACCGGGTCATCAACTTCAAGTTCTTGCGCTCCAACCAGTCGTACTCGACCTCCTCGACCTTGTTGCCCAAGGCATCGAACGCCACCGTATAACTGATGCGCGGGGCCTTGCGAGCAAGCGGAGTCAGGCCGAAGTCAGTATCCTGACGTTCCTCCCGGACTTCGCGGCCAAGGCCATCGACGTAGCTCCAGGTGACGACCCCTTTGACATCCTCTTGGGTCTGCACCGCCTGTTGGCCTGGAGCAGCCGCCAGCGCGTAGGTGTAATGACGACTCGCTTTGTACTTGGAATCGTTGGGTGACACGGTCTCACGTAACACTCTGCCCACCCGATCGTAGAAGTAGCTGATTTCCACGTCGTTATCGTCACGATTGAGCACCGGCTCGCCAATGAGCACCGATTGCAGCAGTGTCAGTTCCTTGCGCGTGTCACGCACACCCTGCTCATCCCCATGATCCTGACCATGATCGAACCCTTCGAGGGTCTCGGTGGTCTTGACAACCGGGTGGCCGACCCCATCGTCTTCATCGTAGTGGAAGGTGTCTTCGGCATAGACATAGCCCACCTTGGTCACCGCCTCGCCATGGCGGCGCTCTTCATTCTGTCGGCGTCCGTAACTCAAGCGGTCAGCCGCATCCTGGTAGTAACCGATGGTGGTTTCGCGCAGCGTCGTGCCATCGGCATCGCGCACCAGCGTTTCACGCTCAGGCAACCATTCACCGCCGGCAAGGCTGTCCAGAGGCGCCAGCACGTAGTACGCATAATCGGTCCGCAATACATCGGCGCCTGCTTCGCCGTCAGTAGCGGGATACACCCAGCTTTCTTGCGGATGTTGAACGAACCCTTCAGCATCGGCGGGGTAGTATTCATGCACCGTACGAATGCCGTTGGCTTGGATCTCTTCGGTCAGGTTGCCGAACGTGTCGTAGT
>NZ_JANIAG010000273.1:0-4543 GCF_028682155.1 Pseudomonas sp. 39004 | reverse complement strand
CACCTCCAAGGGCATCGAGCTGGAGCTGAACGGGGAGCTGGCCGAGGGCTGGCAAGCGTCGGCCGGTTACGCCTACTCGGTCACCACCGATGCCGACGACCAGCGCATCAACACCAACCTGCCGCGCAACAGCTTCAAGACCTTCACCAGCTACCGGCTGCATGGGCCGCTGGACAAGATTACCATCGGCGGTGGGGTGAACTGGCAGAGCAAGGTCGGCGCCGACCTGCACACCTTCAGCCAGGGCAGCTATGCGGTCACCAACCTCATGGCGCGCTATGACATCAACCAGCACTTGAGTGCGTCGGTGAACCTGAACAACGTGTTCGATCGCGAGTACTACAGCCAATCGGGCTTGTACGGGGTTTATGGTACGCCGCGCAATGTGATGACCAGCTTCAAGTACAGCTTCTGAACCCAGTGAAGCCGGGGCGCAAAAGCGCCCCGGGCTTCAGCTAGTCCGCAATCACTACCACCTCTTTCAAGCGCTCGCTCGCCGGCGCCGGGCGCCCGTACAGATACCCCTGAAAATGCGAGCAGCCCTCCGCTGCCAGCCGCCGCATCTGCTCTTGCGACTCCACGCCCTCGGCCGTGGTCTTGATCATCAAGCTGTTGGACAAATCGGTAATGGCCCGAATGATCGACATCGCCTCACGGCTGTCGCACATGTCATGCACGAACGACTTGTCGATCTTGATTCGGTCGAACGGGAACGAGCGCAGATACCCCAGCGACGAATAACCCGTGCCGAAGTCATCCAGCGAAATGGACACGCCCAGGTCTTTCAGTGCCCGCAGGGTGCGCACATTTTCTTCACTGTTGCCCAGCAACACCGACTCCGTGATCTCCAGCTCCAGGCGCCGCGCCGGCAACCCCGAGTCGGCCAGGGCCAAGGCCACGGTGTCGACCAGGTTGGCATTCTTGAACTGCACCGGTGACAGGTTGACCGACACCGTCTGCTCGCTGTCCCAGCTGGCCGCCTCCTGGCAGGCCAGGTTCAACGCGCGGATGCCCAGTTCATGGATCAGCCCGGTCTCTTCGGCGATGGGGATGAAGTCCATGGGCATGACCATGCCGCGGGTCGGGTGCTCCCAGCGCAGCAGCGCCTCGTAGCCCGTCACGCTGCTGGTCTGCTGGTCGACCACTGGCTGGTAATGCAGCTCCAGTTGGCCCAGGTGCAACGCCGTGCGCAGGTCGGTTTCGACCAGGCGGCGCTGGCGGGCGGCGACGTCCAACTCGACGTTGAAGCACTCGTAGCGGTTGCGGCCATTGCGCTTGGCCTCGTACAAGGCCATGTCGGCATAGCCGAGCAGTTGCTCTGCCTGGTCGTTGTCGTCCGGGGCGATGGCCACACCGATACTCACACCCACGGTGAACTGGTGCCCCTCGATCTGAAACGGCGGGCAGATCGCGTTGATGAGGCGCTGGGCGGTGTTGCACGCGGCATCGCGGCCATCCAGGCCGGTGAGCACCACGGCAAACTCGTCACCGCCCAGGCGGGCCAGGGTGTCGTGCTCGCGCAGTTCGCGCCGCAGGCGCTTGCCCAGGGCACGCAGCAGCTTGTCGCCGAACGCATGGCCGAGTGAATCGTTGATGTTTTTGAAGTTGTCCAGGTCCAGGCACAGGGCTGCGGTCAGCTTGTCGTTCTCGTCACCGCGCACCAAGGCTTGGCGCAGGCGCTCATGGAACAGCGTGCGGTTGGGCAACCCGGTGAGGGCGTCGTGGTGTGCCATATGGTGGATCTGCGCATGGGCGGCCAACTCTTCGGTGGCATCTTCGGCCACGAACAGCACGTAGTCGGCCTGGCCCTCGCGGTTCTGGCTGAGCAGCGTACGGCTGCGCAGGGTGCGTGGGCCACGCAGGGTGTCGACCCGGGTCTCGGCGGCGTAGCCTTTGCTGCTGCGCGCGCCCCGGGCGAGCTGCTGCTCCAGGTACTCGGCAGCGGCCGGCGCCAGGCTGTCGGCGGGCCGTTGCCCGATCATGCGCGTGCCTGGCCCACCGAACAGGCGCTCGGCCTGCTGGTTGGCCAACAGGATGCGCTGGCTCTCCAGGTCCTGAACGATGACACTGGCGGGGATGTTGGCAATCACCGAGTCGAGAAACTGCGAAAGCTTGGCCATTTCCTGGCTGTACTGCTCGGCCAGTTCCTTGGCCTTGAGCAGCTCCAGCTCCTGGTGGTGGCGTTCGGAGATGTCACGGGTGACCTTGGCGAACCCCACCAGGCGGCCGTCATCGTCGTGCACCGCGTCAATCACCACATGTGCATGGAACGCCGAGCCATCTTTGCGCAGGCGCGAGCCGACCTCTTCGAAACGCCCCGTGCAACGCGCCTGTTCAAGGTTGTATTCGGGCAGCCCGGCAGCCCGTTCGGCATCGTTGTAGAACACCGAATAGTGCTGGCCGACGATCTCGTCGGCATGGTACCCCTTGGCCCGCTGGGCGCCGGGGTTCCAGTTGGCGACGATGCCTTCGGGGGTGAGCAGGTAGATGGCATAGTCCACCACGCTCTGGATCAAAAACCGGTACATGATGTCGGGGCTTGCGACTAGCGACATGAAATTAACCTGAACCTTCGACGGGTACGAAAAGGAACCCCGGCAGTTGCGCGGCGGGGTCTTGTACAGAAGTAGTGGCATTATGCCGCTCACCTGGACTTTGTGAAGTGGTTCACAAAATTTTGCTGCACGGTTCTTTGGTGTTTGAAGATTTGGAGGCGGCTGCGCAATCATCCCTGACCCTTGATCAATACCTGATCATCACCGACTTGAGCTCGGTGTAATCCTCGATGAACGCACTGCCAAACTCGCGCCCGACCCCCGATGCCTTGGTCCCACCAAACGGCACCGCAGGGTCGAGGAAGGTGTGCATGTTGACCCAGACCGTGCCCGCCTCGATCTGCGGAATCAACCGCAGCGCCTTGGACAGGTCGTTGGTCCACAGGCTCGCGGTCAAGCCATAGGGGCTGTCGTTCATCAACGCCAGCAGCTGCTCCTCGTCATCGAACGGCAGCACACAGACGATCGGGCCGAAGGTTTCCTCGTGCAGCAACGGGTCGTTGGCATCGTTCGCCAGCACCACCGTGGGCTCGACGAAATAGCCCGGCCGATCGAGCGCCCTCGCCCCGCAGATCACCGTATTGCTGGCACGCGCACGCGTAAAGAAGCCAAGAATTTTCTCAAGGTGCGCAGCATTGGCCAGGGGGCCGAACTGGGCCTCGGGGTCCAGCGCCGAACCTATCTTCAACTGCCCCAGTGCCTCCCCCAGCTTGCGGGTGAAGGCCTCGACCTTGCTGCGGTGCACATACACCCGCTCCGGTGACGCACACACCTGGCCCTGGTGCACAAAGGCCGTTTGCAGAATGCCCGCCACAGCGCTGTCCACATCCACATCGGCCAGCAACGCTGCCGGGTTCTTGCCACCCAGCTCCAGCGTGGCGCGGGTCAGGTTGGCCGCCATTGCGGCCTTGCCCACGGCGATACCGGTTGGCACCGACCCGGTGAATGCCACCTTGGCCACCTGCGGGTGCTCGATCAACCACTGGCCCGCCTGCCCGCGACCGTTGACCACGTTGAACGCGCCCGCCGGGACCCCCGCTTCCACCGCTAGCTCAGCGATGCGCAGCAGCGTCAGTGGCGTGAATTCGCTGGGTTTGACCACAATGGTGCAACCGGTCACCAAGGCCGAGGCGATTTTCCAGATGCCGATCATCACCGAAAAATTCCACGGCACGATCCCTGCCACCACACCCACCGGCTCGCGCAAGGTGAAGGCGGTATAGCGCTCGCCGCCGAATGACGGCAGCGACGGGGTCATGGTCTGGCCGGTGATCTTGCTTGCCCACCCCGCGAAGTAACGCAGGAAGACTACACTTTGGGCGATCTCCAGCCCGCGCGAGAGGTTGATCGACTTGCCCGAGCACAGGGTCTCCAGCTGTGCCAGCTCCTCGGTATTGGCCTCGATCAGGTCGGCCAGGCGGTTGAGCACCACGCCTTTCTGATAAGGCGAAACCTGCGCCCAACTGCCCTTGAAGGCTTGCCGAGCGCTGAGCACCGCACGCGCCACTTCCGCCTCGCTGGCCTCGGCGACACCGCTGATGACGGCGCCGCTCGACGGGTCGTGAATGTCGACCGAAGGCCCCGCTTCACCCGCCTGGTACTGGCCATCGATGAAGTGGCCGTGGGGCCTGGCAAGGAACTCGACCACGGCAGGTAACAGCTGGATATCGCTCATGAGATGACTCCTGGAGGGCAGCGAAAAAGTAGGTGCGGGCCGATCTTCAGGCCCTTGCCCACCCGCCTGCCAGCCCCGAAGGGCGTTTTGTCAGGGAGCCTCAAGAGAATGTCACGCTGGCCAAATCACCACCGCGGCCCAGGCGGCACACTGCGATCACTGCGATTTCTGCATAACCCATAACAACATCGGAGATAGCCAATGCGTCGCGTAGACAGGCTTAGCATCTCGGCAGCCTTGGCCTTGGCCCTGGCCGCGAGCACAAGCGCGGTGCGGGCCGACCTGCCCGCCGAAGAGATCGGCCAGAACAGCC
>NZ_JANIAG010000272.1:0-4561 GCF_028682155.1 Pseudomonas sp. 39004 | reverse complement strand
TCACCGTGCCCGCTGCGTTGCGAACCTGAACAGTGGCGCCCGGCTCGCCGCGACCGGTAAGCGTTACGCCTTCGGCCAGGGCCAAGTCGGTCGGCTGCGCCGGTGGCAGCAGGTCTTGCGAAGCGACCGAGCCCGGCTGCGAAACGTTGCCAGCGGCATCGGTCAGGGTCACTTGCAAGGTACTGCCGTCGATCACGGCAGGGTCAAGCGCGATCACGAAAGTGCCGTCTGCACCCACAGTGCCCGTCGCCAGCACATTGCCGGCAGCATCACGCACCTGCACGGTGGTGCCCGCTTCGCCACGGCCGCTGAGCTGCGAGCCAGTGAGGCCGATCACCAGGTTGGTCGGTGCACTCGGTGGTGTGGTGTCGACCCCGTCGATATCCGGCGCAGTGACCGAACTGGTAAGCGAAGTGTTGCCAGCAGCGTCGGTCGCCGTGGCTTGCAGCGTTTCACCATCGACCTGAGGCGGAGTGAGGGTGATGTTGAATACGCCGGTTGGGCCAACCAGGGCACTGCCCAGTTCAGTGCCGTCGGCGGCAAGAATACGCACGGTGCTGCCGGGTTCGGCACGGCCGGTAATGACAGTGCCGTCAGCGCTGACAGCCAACTCGCTTGGTGCGGCTGGAGCAGTGATGTCCGGCGCGGTGATCTGCGCAGGCAGGGACGAAAGCCCTGTGTCATCGATGGCGACTACGTCCAGCAGTTCGCCGTTGGCCTGGGCGGGGTCGAGCTCGAGAGTGAAGGTGCCGTCGGCACCGGCAATGGCGCTGCCGATCAACGTGCCATTGGCATCGTGGACTTCCACACGGCTACCGGCCGGGGCGGTACCGGTAAGGGTGGTGCCATCGGCATCGATGGCCAGCCCGCTCGGGCTGGCGGGTGCAGTCGTCAGAGGGACATCGAACTCCACCACGGTCGACGCGTTGCCGCTTGGGTCAACCTGTACCAGGCTCAGCTGTTCGCCCGGTTGCGCAGCCGGGTCCAGGTTGACCAGGAACGTACCATTGGCGCCGACTACACCGCGGCCAAGCAGGTTGCCATCGGCGTCGCGCACTTCCACGGTAGCGCCTGCTTCGCCACGACCGCTGAGGGCCAGGCCGCCGGCGCCGATAACGATGTTGCTGACCGCATCCGGCGGGGTGATGTCGGGGGCATCGAATTGCAGCGGCGCAGAGCTGTTGCCGGCGGCATCCACCTGGCGGACATCCAACGCCTCGCCATTGGCCTGAGCTGGGGAGAGCGTCAGGCTGAAGCTGCCATCTGCGCCCACCAGGCCGGTGCCAATCACGTTACCTGCGGCGTCACGCACCTGAACTGTGGCACCCGGCTCGCCGCGGCCAGTAAAGGTCACGCCTTCGGCCAGGGCCAGGTCGGTCGGCTGCGCCGGTGGCAGCAGGTCTTGCGAGGTAACCGAGCCTGGTTGCGAAACGTTGCCAGCGGTATCGGTCAGGGTCACTTGCAAGGTACTGCCGTCGATCACGGCAGGGTCAAGCGCGATCACGAAGGTGCCATCTGCACCGACGGTGCCGGTCGCCAGCACATTGCCGGCGGCGTCACGCACCTGCACGGTGGTGCCTGCTTCGCCACGGCCGGTAAGTTGATGGCCAGCCAGGCCGATCCCCAGATCAACAGGGGCGTCAGGCGGCGTGGTATCGCCGCCGTCGATGTCCGGTGCGGTGACGGAGCTGGCTGTCGAGGTATTGCCTGCGGCGTCGGTTGCGGTGGCTTGCAGCACTTCACCATCGACCTGAGGCGGAGCGAGGGTGATGTTGAACACACCAGTCGGACCGACCAGGGCGCTGCCCAGTTCGGTGCCGTCGGCGGCAAGAATACGCACGGTGCTGCCCGGTTCGGCGCGGCCGGTGATAACAGTGCCGTCAGCGCTGACAGCCAGTTCACTCGGTGTGGCCGGCGCGGTGATATCTGGCGCGGTGATCTGCGCAGGCAGGGACGACAACCCTGTGTCATCGATCGCGACTACATCCAGCAGTTCGCCGTTGGCCTGGGCGGGGTTGAGCCCGATAGTGAAAGTACCGTCGGCACCGGCAATGGCGCTGCCGATCAACGTGCCGTTGGCATCATGGACTTCCACACGGCTGCCGGCTGGGGCGGTACCGGTGAGGGTGGTGCCGTCGGCATCGATGGCCAGGTCGCTCGGGCTGGCTGGGGCTGTTATCAGGGGCACATCGTATTCAAGGGCAACCGAAGCGTTACCGCTCGGGTCGGTCTGCACCAGGCTCAAGTGCTCGCCGGGTTGAACGGCGGGGTCGAGGTTGATGATGAAGGTGCCATTGGCGGCCACGGTGCCGGTGCCGATCACATTGCCGTTGGCATCACGCACTTCGACGCTGGCCCCAGCTTCACCGCGACCGCTCAGTACAAGGCCGCCAGCGCCGACGACAATACCGCTTACTGCGGCAGGCGGAGTAATGTCCGGGGCATCGAATTGCAGCGTGGTCGAGCTGTTGCCAGCGGCATCCACCAGGCGGATGTCCAGGGCTTCGCCGTTTGCTTGAGCCGGGGCGAGGGTGACGCTGAACAAGCCATCGGCGCCCACCAAGCCGGTGCCGATCACTGTGCCCGCTGCGTCGCGAACTTGAACAGTGGCGCCAGGCTCGCCGCGACCGGTAAGCGTTACGCCTTCGGCCAGGGCCAAGTCGGTCGGCTGTGCCGGTGGCAGCAAATCTTGCGAAGCGACCGAGCCCGGCTGCGAAACGTTGCCAGCGGCATCGGTCAGGGTGACTTGCAGGGTGCTGCCGTCGATCACGGCAGGGTCAAGCGCGATCAAGAAGGTGCCATCTGCACCGACGGTGCCGGTCGCCAGCACATTGCCGGCAGCATCAAGCACCTGCACGGTAGTGCCCGCTTCGCCACGGCCAGTGAGTTGATGACCCGCGAGGCCGATCACCAGATCAACGGGGGCGTCAGGCGGCGTGGTGTCGCCGCCGTCGATATCGGGTGCGGTGACGGAGCTGGCTGTCGAGGTATTGCCTGCGGCGTCGGTTGCGGTGGCTTGCAGTACTTCGCCGTCGACTTGCGGCGGAGCGAGGGTGATGTTGAACACGCCGGTTGGGCCGACCAGGGCGCTGCCCAGTTCGGTACCGTCGGCGGCAAGAATACGGACGGTGCTGCCCGGTTCGGCGCGGCCAGTGATAACAGTGCCGTCAGCGCTGACGGCCAGCTCACTCGGTGCGGCCGGCGCGGTGATGTCTGGCGCGGTGATCTGCGTAGGCAGGGACGAAAGCCCTGTGTCATCGATGGCGACTACGTCCAGCAGTTCGCCGTTGGCCTGGGCCGGATTGAGCTCGATAGTGAAGGTGCCGTCGGCACCGGCAATGGCGCTGCCGATCAGCGTGCCATTGGCATCGTGCACTTCCACGCGGCTGCCGGCTGGGGCGGTACCGGTGAGGGTGGTGCCGTCGGCGTCGATGGCCAAGCCGCTCGGGCTGGCCGGCGCGGTGGTCTGTGGCACATCGTATTCAAAGGCAACCGAAGCGTTACCGCTCGGGTCGGTCTGCACCAGGCTCAAGTGTTCGCCAGGTTGTACGGTAGGGTCCAAGTCGATCAGGAACGTGCCGTTGGCCAATACCGTACCGGTGCCAATCACATTGCCGTTGGCGTCGCGCACTTCGACAGTGGCACCCGGCTCGCCACGACCACTCAGGGCCACGCCTCCGGCACCGACGACGATGTTGCTGACGGCAGCAGGCGGCGTGATGTCCGGTGCATCGAATTGCAGCGGAGCGGAGGTATTGCCAGCGGCATCCACCTGGCGGATATCCAGTGCCTCGCCATTGGCCTGAGCAGGGGACAGCGTCAGGCTGAAGCTACCGTCTGCACCCACCACGCCGGTACCGATCACGTTGCCTGCGGCGTCACGCACCTGAACCGTAGCCCCAGGCTCGCCACGACCGGTAAGGGTCACGCCTTCGGCCAGGGCCAGGTCGGTCGGCTGCGCCGGTGGCAGCAGGTCTTGCGAAACGACCGAGCCCGGCTGCGAAACGTTGCCGGCGGCATCGGTCAGGGTCACTTGCAGGGTGCTGCCGTCGATCACAGCAGGGTCAAGCGCGATCACGAAGGTGCCGTCTGCACCGACGGTACCGGTCGCCAGTACATTGCCGGCAGCATCACGTACCTGAACGGTGGTACCTGCTTCGCCGCGGCCGCTAAGCTGCGCGCCAGCGAGGCCGATTACCAGGTTGGTCGGTGCCTCCGGTGGCGTGGTATCACCGCCGTCGATATCCGGCGCGGTGACGGAACTGGTTGTCGAGGTATTGCCCGCAACGTCGGTTGCGGTGGCTTGCAGCACTTCGCCATCGACTTGCGGCGGGGCGAGGGTGATGTTGAACACGCCGGTCGGCCCGACCAGGGCGCTGCCCAGTTCGGTGCCGTCGGCGGCAAGAATACGCACGGTGCTGCCCGGTTCGGCGCGGCCAGTGATAACAGTGCCGTCAGCGCTGACGGCCAGTTCGCTCGGTGCGGCCGGCGCGGTGATGTCTGGCGCAGTGATCTGTGCAGGCAGGGACGAAAGCCCCGTGTCATCGATGGCGACTACGTC
>NZ_JANIAG010000271.1:0-4612 GCF_028682155.1 Pseudomonas sp. 39004 | reverse complement strand
CGTGTGCTCTTCCGATCTATCCGATGAGATCTACGAACACATCGTGCTCGGTGAGCAGCCCTTCGTGTCGTTCGTCACGGCGTGCCCGCAGCTGCGTGAGCGCACCTTGCTGATCAACGGGGTGTCCAAGGCCTATGCCATGACCGGCTACCGCCTGGGCTATGCAGCAGGCCCCAAGGACCTGATCGTGGCGATGAACAAGACCCAGTCGCAGACCACCACCTGCCCGTCGAGTATCTCCCAGCTGGCGGCGGTGGCGGCCCTCAACGGCCCGCAGGATTTTGTCCGCGAAGCCAACCGTGAGTACCAGGGGCGCGGCGCGCTGGTGGTGCGTGGCCTGGCCGACATCCAGGGGCTGAGCCTTGAGATGCCGCAGGGGGCGTTCTACGCCTTTCCCAATGTTGCGGCCTTCATCGGCAGGCACACCCCGGATGGCCAGGTGATCGCCAATGATGCCGACCTTTCGGCCTACCTGCTGCGGGTCGGCAAGGTGGCTACCGTGCCGGGCTCGGCCTTTGGCCTGGAACCCTACATACGTCTGTCGTTCGCCACGTCGCGGCAGGAACTGGAACAAGCCCTGGGGCAACTGCGCGATGCGTTCGCGGCCTTGTCCTGAGCCACTGCATCAATCGAGGTAACCCATGAGCAAGCCTTTCAAACGACTGCTGATCACCGGTGCCGCCGGGCGCCTGGGCAGCGTGCTGCGCAAGCATCTGGCCGCCTTTGCCGATGAGCTGCGCCTGACCGATATCGCTGACATGGGCCAGGCTGCACCCCATGAGCAACTGGTGCGCTGCGACCTGGCCAACTTCAACGATGTGCTGCCGCTGACCGAAGGCGTCGACGCCATCGTGCATGCCGGCGGCGTGCCGCTCGAAGACACCTTCGAGAAGATACTCAACGGCAATATCGTCGGCACCTACAACATCTACGAAGCGGCCCGGCGTAACGGCGTCAAGCGGGTGGTGTATACCAGCTCCAATCACGCCATCGGTTTCTACGACCGCACCGAGACCCTCGATGCGACCGCCGCCCACCGCCCCGACAGCCTGTATGGCGTCAGCAAGTGCTTCGCAGAGGACCTGGGGCGCTACTACTGGGACAAGTTCGCCATCGAGTCGGTCAACCTGCGCATCGGCTCGTCGTTCCCCGAGCCTCTGGACCGGCGCATGCTCGCCACCTGGCTGTCGTTCGATGACTTCGCCCAGCTCACCGAGCGTGCGCTGCTGGCGCCACGGGTCGGGCACATGATCGTCTACGGCATGTCGGCCAACCGCGAAAGCCTGTGGGACAACCGCCTGGCCTCATCGCTTGGCTACGTCCCCAAGGACAGCGCCGACAGCTACCGCGACAAGGTGCTGGCCGAGCACCCGCCGCTTGATCCGAACGCGCCTGCGGCGCGCTACCACGGCGGCAATTTCGCCGGTGCCGGGCACTTCGAAGACCCGAAATAACGCCCACATCAGAAGAGACCTTTTCCATGGCTTCTAGCGCTAAACAACACAACTACGATGTGGTGATCGTCGGCGGCGCGGTCAACGGCAGTGCCACCGCGTACTTCCTGGCCAACAACCCGGACTTCAAGGGCTCGGTACTGGTCATCGAGCGCGACTGGACCTACAACAAGTCGGCCACTGCGCTGTCGAGCAGCTCGATCCGCCAGCAGTTCTCCAACCCGATCAACATCGAGATCTCCAAATTCGGCGCCGAATTCGTGCGCAACTTCCCCGAGGTGATGGAAGTGGACGGCGATCGCCCAGACCTCGCGTTCCACGAGAACGGTTACCTGTTCCTCGGTGATGACAAGGGCTACGAGGTGCTGCGCCGCCTGCACGACACCCAGGTGTCGCATGGTGCCGACGTGCACCTGCTCGACCCCGAGCAACTGGCGCGCAAGTTCCCTTGGGTCAACATCGACAGCCTGGCCGGGGCCAGTTATGGCCAGAGCGGCGAGGGCTGGTTCGACAGCCTCGGCATGCTCAACGGTTTCCGCCGCAAGGCGCGTTCGATGGGTATCGAGTACATCGAAAACGAGGTGGTCGGCATCCAGCGTGAAGGCGATCGCATCACCGCTGTGCGACTGGCCAGTGGTGAGCGCATCGGCTGCGGCCTGTTGGTCAACTGCGCCGGCACCCGCGGCACGCAGGTGGCGCGCATGGCTGGCCTGGACATCCCGGTCGAGCCACGCCGTCGCTCGCTGTTCGTGTTCGACTGCCGCACCCCGCTCGAAGGCACCGTGCCGCTGACTATCGACCCGACCGGCGTGTTCTTCCGCCCTGAGGGCAAGTTCTACCTGGGCGGCACCTACCCGAAAAACGACCCGGAAGTGGACTTCGAGGACTTCGATGTGCTGCACGAGGAGTTCGACGAAGAGGTCTGGCCGATTCTGGCTGAACGCGTGCCTGCATTCGAAGGCATCAAGGTGGTCAACTTCTGGGCCGGGCACTACGACTTCTGTGTGCTCGACCACAATGCCATCGTGGGGCCGCACAACGAAGTGAGCAACTTCCTGTTCTGCAACGGCTTCAGCGGCCATGGCCTGCAGCAGGCGCCGGCCATTGGCCGTGGCTTGTCCGAGCTGATCACCTATGGTGGCTACCGCTCGTTGGACCTGGGCGCGCTGTCCTATCAGCGGGTCATCGACAACAAGCCGTTCCTGGAAGATTCGGTCATCTGACTGCAGCGCCTGAGGAGAACAACAATGAGTAACGCTGAATTGAAGCGCAGTGGCGGTCAGGTACTGGTCGATGCATTGCGGGTGAATGGCGTGGAGCGCGCGTTCTGCGTGCCGGGTGAAAGCTACCTGGCGGTGCTCGACGCGCTGCACGACGTGCAGGACCAGATCGACCTCATCGTTTGCCGCCAGGAGGGCGGTGCGGCGTACATGGCCGAGGCTTATGGCAAGCTGACCGGCAAACCGGGTATCTGCTTCGTCACCCGTGGCCCCGGTGCGACCAACGCCTCGGTCGGTGTGCACACCGCATTCCAGGACTCCACGCCGATGCTGCTGTTCATCGGCCAGGTGGCCCGCGACCAGATAGAGCGTGAAGCCTTCCAGGAAGTGGATTACCGGCGCATGTTCGGCCAGATGGCCAAGTGGGTGGTGCAGATCGACGATGCGGCGCGCATCCCCGAGCTGGTCAACCAGGCCTTCCAGCGCGCCATCAGTGGCCGCCCGGGGCCGGTGGTGATCGCGCTGCCGGAAGACATGCTCACCGACCTGGTGCAGGTTGCCGATGCGCGCCCGGCGCAACGGGTGGAGGCCGCCCCGGCGCCTGCCGCGCTGAATGAGCTGCAGACGTTGCTGGCCAAGGCGAGCAAGCCCCTGGTGATTGCCGGTGGGGGCGGTTGGAACGACCAGGCAGTGGCCGATCTCAAGCGTTTCGTGCAGGCGCAGAACCTGCCGCTGGCGGCGTCTTTCCGTTGCCAGGACCTGTTCGACAACAATGACCCGCACTACGCCGGTGACCTTGGCCTGGCGGCGGGGCCGGTGCTGGTCGATGCCGTCAAGCAATCGGACCTGCTGATTGTGGTGGGTGCGCGCCTGGGTGAGATGACCACCGGCGGTTACGCCCTGGTCGATATCCCGACGCCTAAGCAAGCATTGGTGCATGTGCATGCCAGCGCGGAGGAAATCGGCCGTGTCTATCAGCCGACCTTGGGTGTCAACGCCGGCCCGGCCAGTTTCCTGAGCCAGGCCGCCGGGCTGCCGGCCGTGCAGCCGCAGGCCTTCGGTGGCTGGGTCGCCAGCCTCAACAGCGGCTATCTCGGTAACTTCGAGACGCCACGCTCGCCAGGCAATGTGCAGATGAGCGAGGTGATCGCCTGGCTGAACAAGACTCTGCCCGCCGACAGCATCCTCACCTGCGGTGCCGGCAACTACACCGGCTGGGTACACCGTGGCTACCAGCACCGCGTATTCCGCACCTTGCTCGGGCCAACCAATGGCTCCATGGGGTACGGCGTGCCGGCGGCGGTGGCGGCCAAGCTGACTTATCCGCAGCGTACGGTGGTGGCGTTCGCCGGTGACGGCTGCTTCCTGATGAACGGCCAGGAGCTGGCCACGGCGGCCCACTATGACGCGCGGGTGATCACCGTGGTCGTCAACAACGGCATGTACGGCACTATCCGCATGCACCAGGAGCGCAGCTATCCCGGCCGCGTCAGTGGCACCGAGCTGCACAACCCCGACTTCGCCGCCTTGGCCCGGGCCTATGGCCTGCATGGCGAAACCGTCACCCGCACCGAGGATTTCGCTGCAGCCTTCGAGCGTTGCCAGGCTGCTGGCAAGCCGGCACTGATCGAGGTGCAGGTCGACCCTGAAGCCTTGACCCCGCGCATGACCCTCAGCCAGATCCGCGACCAGGCACTGCAAGCCAAGCGCTGATTTCGCCTCAGGTGGGGCGCAGTATGGCCCTACCTCTTTCCTCCTCCGAACGAGCCAATCGACATGAAACTTGCCGATCGCGATCTGCTGCGTGAAATGTGCTACATCGACGGAAAATGGCAGGCTGCCGACAGCGGCCAGCGCATTGCCGTGACCAACCCCGCCAACGGTGAAGTGCTCGGTTATGTGCCGCGCCCATGCGCGGCACATAACAGATCGGAAGAG
>NZ_JANIAG010000270.1:0-4538 GCF_028682155.1 Pseudomonas sp. 39004 | reverse complement strand
GCCGCCCGCGCGGCGCTCGATCTCACAGGCGCCAAAACCCTCAAGCCCCACACCCCGAAGACCACACCCAATCCCCCCTAATACCCCGTCATCTCCAGATACCCCCGCCCCCCCACACGCCCCTGCAAGCGCACCGGCCCTTCCCAATAAGCAAACCGTGTCCGCATCCAGGCACGCGGTTCCACGGCATCAGCCCGCACATCAACCCCATACTCCACCACCCGCACCCGCCAACGCGTCGGTACCGCCCTACCGTCTTCCTGCCGATTCCAGGCCAACGCCTCCAACTGAATCTGATCCCCCCGCAGCGCCACCACCTCTCCCTGCGGGCTGACCCACGTCCCCGCCCGATACGGCAATCCCCCGGTGTCGCGCACCTGGAACAGCATCAGCTTCGCACCACTGTCCAGGTGCAGTGAAAACCAGTCCCACCCCGTCTGCCCGGCAGCCAGCGGCTGGCTGCTCCATTCCCGGTCAAGCCAGGCCTGGCCGGTCACCGCAATGCACTGGCCATCACGCTCTACCTCACCGCTGACCCGATAAAACGGCTGACTGTAGTAATACGAAGCTTGCCCCTTGCCCGACTTTTCGCTGTAACCCTGGCTGCCGTGCAACACCAGCGGCCTGTCACTGCGCAGGCTCAGGTCGTAGCGAAAGCCTTCGCCGGCAGCCTTCATCTGCAACCCCGCGATACCCTCGTGCCCCTGCAATGACCAGTCATTGATCCAGGCCCGGAACGGCTCGGCCACCACGCCTGCCTGGCCGACACCGCCGCGCGCCAAGGTCTCGCCAGAACGATGCCCACCTGGCCCGGTCAGGGCCGCGTGCCCCATCCACAGGTTCGGGCTGTTCCAGTCGCGGGTCTCGGGCCCTGGGCGCAGCGCCGAACGGAACAGCGTCCACTGCGCCCCCCAGTCACGGCCCTGGCTATCCTTGAGGTTCGCGGTGACGTACCACCACTCGATGCGAAAACCATCGTGGGCCCCGTGATCACGCGGGAACACCAAGGGGTGATCACGCGTCACCTGGTTGAACCCGCTAACCTGCTGTCCCAGCCCGGCAAAGCTCTCGGGCGCAGGCTCATCACACCCGCACAGCAACAGGCACAACAGCACAGACGCGCTACGTTTCATCGGCAAACTGCCTCAACAAATCGCTTGGCTGACGCCGCGCCAGTTGCCACAACGGCCAGGCGCTGGCCAGCAGGCTGGTCAGGATGCCCAGCACGGCCAGTTGCATCAGTTGCGCAGGGAAGACATACAGCGGCAATCGCCAGCCGAATGCCTGCACGTTCACCACCGCCACCAGGCACCACGCCAGCAAAACCCCTACCGGGATCGCCAGCAGCACGGTAAGGCTGCTCAGCATCAGCGTCTGGCCCAAGCTCAGCCAGACCAGTTGCCTGCGGCGCACCCCCAGTGCCCAAAGCGGCGCCAGCTGGCCCAACCGGCTCTGGCCCAGGGTCAGCAGGTTGATGAACATGGCCACGCCAGCAACCCCCAGCGTGAGGCTGTTGAGGGCCGCGGTGGCGGCGAAGGTACGGTTGAACACGTCAGTCGACCAACCCTTCAAGCGCGACTGCTCGACCACGCGGCTGTCGTCCAGGGCAAAACGCTGCTGCAGCGCGACCTTGAGGGCCGGCAAGTTCGCGGGGGCGATATCCAGGCTCAGGCCGGTCAGCGTTGCCTGCGGCCAGTGCTTGCGCAGCCAGTCGGCATTGACCAGCACATGCCCCTTGGGGTTGCCGTAATCGGCATACACCCCCACCACCGTCATGGGCGGCGCGCCATCGGTTGCCAGTGCCAGGGTATCGCCCACGCCCAGGCCGAGGCGGCGGGCCAACTGCTCGCTGAGCATTACTCCCTTGCCTTGCGCCAATTGCTGCCAGGCCTGCGCGTGCTGCTCCAGCAAGGGCCAGCGGCTGCGGTAGGCCGGGTGGTCGACAACCCCCTGCACCTGCACCGGCCAACCCTGCAGGCGCGTTTCCACACGCCAGCCTGGCAGTACCACCTTGGCCGCAGGTTGCTGCTGGAGCCATTGGTACATCTGCACACCTTGCGCAGTATCCCGGGGCGTCACGTAGAGATCGGCGGCCAAGCGCAGGTCAAGCCAGCCGACAAAGGTCTTGCGAAAGCCTTCGGTCATGCTGCCCACGCCAACACTGGCGGCCAGCGCAAGCAGCAAGGCCATCAACGCCAGGCTCAACGCGGGCAACTGTTGGCGGCTATCGGCGATGAACCACTGCGACAGGGGCCGACGGCGCCCGCGCGCGGCCCAGGCCAATACACCGTCGAGCAAGGCCGGCAACACCAATGCCGAAGCCAGCAGCAGTGCCGCCACCGTGACAAATGCACTGACCAGGCCCTGACCCAGTTGCCAACCGCCCAGCATCACCAGCAGCAAAAATACCGCCAGCCAGCGCTGGCGCCTCAACCAACGGCCTTGTGCCAGCCGCCAGGCCTGGGGTTGCGCAAGCGCCAGCAACGGCAGGCGGGCGGCCTGCAGCACACTGCCGACCCCGGCCAGCAGCGCCCCCAGCACACTCACCAGCACCCCCGCCAACCACCACCACGCCGGCAGGTGCAACGCTGCGCCAACCTGTGCGCCATACAGGCCACGCAAGCTGGCTGCGAAGTCCGGCAGCAGCAGCGCCGCCAGCCCATAGCCGCTGGCCACCCCAGCCAGACCGCCCAGCACGGCGAACAGCCCCAGCTCCAAAGCCAACCCAAACAACAGGCTGTGCAAGCTGACACCACAGGCACGCAGGCTTCTGATCAGATTGCGGCGTTGCTCCAGTGCCAGGCCAATGGCGGCATGCGCGATAAACAGCCCGACCACGAACGCCAACAGGCCGAGGGCGGTCAGATTCAGGTGAAAGCTCTCGGTCAGCCGCTGCAAGCCACCGTCGTCACTGGGGGGTTGCATTTCGAGCTGCGCGGCAATATCTGCAGGCAGTGGCTCGACAGGCCCCGTCAGCAACAGCCGCGACAGCCGCCCAGGCGCCTGCAGCAAGGCTTGGGCATGGCCGATGTCGACCACGATCACGCCTGGCGCCAGCTCCGGCTTGAGCACAAAAGGCGGCAGCACCTGCCCCTCACTGCTCACGGCCTGGTCGGTAACGGCCTTGCCCAACTGGCGCAAGGTATCCGGCCCTACCCAGGCTTGCCCCGGCGTACCGATAAAGGCCTGCAGATCGAAGTCTGCCGCCCGCACACCGGCAACGGCGGTGGTCGATGGCAGGCTCAGTGGCTCGATACCCACCAGCCGAACACTCACGGGCTGCTCCCCGGCAAACCGCAACCGTCCTTCCAGCACCGGGGCAACCGGCCAGCCCAACTGGCGCAATTGCAGGTACAGCGCCTGATCGAACCGCTCCCCCTCACGCGGCACCAACTGCGCTTGCAGCGGCCCCGCCAACACCGCACTGGCGCGCGCATAGTCGCTGCGCGCCTGGGTGTTGAGCGCCTGGACACCGGTCCATAGCGCAGTGGCCAGCCACAAGCCGGTAAAAATGCTGAAGCACTGCACGCGATGACGCTGCCAATGGCTCAACAGCGCCCGCAAGGTGAGCATCAGCGGGTTCATGGGCCGTGCTCGTCGCGCACACGGCCAGCTTGCAAGTAGCAGCAATGCGCCAACCGCGCTGCCAGGCGCTGGCTGTGGGTCACCATCAATACACTGCTGCCGGCCTCGGCCACCAGTTGCAGGAACAGGCCCAGCACCTCGTCGCTGCTGGCTTCGTCCAGGCTGCCGGTGGGCTCGTCGGCCAGCACCCATGCGGGGCGAGCCGCCAGGGCGCGGCCGATGGCAACCCGCTGCTGCTGGCCGCCGGACAACTGCTCCGGGTAACGCGTCAACAGCTCGGCCAGGCCCAGACGCGCAGCCAGGTACGCCAGCCAAGGCCGATCATGCCGGCCGGCAAGCCGTGCCTGAAAAGCAAGGTTCGCCCCCACATCCAGGCTGCTGATCAGGTTGTACTGCTGAAACACCAGGCCGATACCTTCGCGTCGCCAGCGCGCCAGGGACGATTCCGAGCGGCTATCCAGCGGTTCACCGTCAATCAGGATGCGCCCACTGTCGGCACGGTCCAGCCCGGCAATCAGGTGCAGCAACGTGCTCTTGCCACTGCCGGACTCGCCCATCAGCGCCAGGCTGCTGCCACGCGCCAGGCACAGGTCGATGCCCTGCAGCACCGGCAGCAGGCCTTGGGGCGTGATGAACGACTTGTGCAGTTGCTCGACCACCAGCATCGGGAGTGTTCCTCGTGGCGCCACCTCGCAAGCGGTGGCTGAGTGCCCCCTTAGGAATAGCACAGCCAGGCACTACAACCGCCAGGCAACGAATTAATGGATCCACAAATAATAAACCAAGCCCATCAAGGTTCGATAATCGCCCATAAAACGGCGAATTACAGGCTTATTAATTTGACCAAACCATCAGGCGCCCTATTTAATGGATCCATTAAATAAAAACAATCGCTACTCCGGAGAGCCTCATGTACCCGAGAAACACTTGGTATGTCGCCTGCACCCCTGACG